>DRPO01000138.1 GCA_011330835.1 Gammaproteobacteria bacterium
ATGGGGTATTCTTGAGCGCGAGAAGTATATACACTCGGTTTCCCTTCTCAGGTCATCGGGAACCGCCATGAGCTATCTTCAACGCATCCGCGCCTGCAACAACTGTTCTCTTGATGGCCTGATTCCGTTTGTTATCCAGGGGCGGCGATACGGCTTCGTTTCTTCCAATTTCGCCGCTGCGTTGAGCGATTATCCCAAAGTCTTCGATGTCGATGAGCGCCGCATTGCCCTGGTGGAGTCGCTAGCGACGCCGCAAGCCCGCACGACCGCCGTCGCCGAGGTGAACGACCGGTTACGGCGGCAAGGAGCGATCCAGCAATGGAATGACGAACTGTTCGATGTCAAGAATGACTTCGACGACCCGGCGGTCATGGCCATCGAGCGCGACGCGGTGATCCATTACGGCTTGCGCGCCTATGGCGTTCATGTCAACGGACTGGTCGAGAAGGCGGATGGCTCGTGGCTTTGGGTGGCGACGCGGGCCAGGGACAAGCCCAGCTTTCCCGGCATGCTGGATCATATCGTCGCCGGTGGGCAGCCTGCGGGGCTGGGGCTGCCGGAGAACGTCATCAAGGAGGCCGAAGAGGAAGCGTCGATCCCTGCCGAACTGGCGGCGCGCGCCAGACGGATGAGCCGGGTTACCTATTGCCTGCGCACCGACAAGGGGCTCAAGGCGGATACGCTGTTCTGTTTCGATCTCGAGCTGCCGCCCGATTTCACACCGCGCAGCAACGATGGCGAGGTCGAGTCCTTCGAACTGCTGCCTTTGTCACGGGTGGCCGAAATCGTCCGCGACACCGAACGCTTCAAACCCAACTGCAACCTGGTCATTATTGACTTGCTCCTCAGAAAAGGCATGATCGACGACGAATCCCTGGCCGACGCCTTGCGTGCGCCGCTGCCCTGAGCCTCGCGGGCGACCACCACTGGAATACCCATGACAGAAAAAGACCACAAGACCAGTCTCACCCTCAAGGTGCTCATCGGCATGGCCCTGGGCCTGCTCGTCGGACTGGCGATCAATCTGGCCGGCTGGAACGCGCCCGGCGGCTTCATCCATGACTATCTCGTCAACGGCCTGTTTCTGGTCGTCGGCAAGATGTTCGTCAACGCGCTGAAGATGCTGGTCGTCCCGCTGGTCTTCTTCTCGCTGATCTGCGGCGTCTGCGGCATCGGCAACCTCAGCGCACTGGGCCGCGTCGGCTCGCGGGCCTTCGCGCTGTACCTGATGACCACGGCTATCGCCATCGCCACCGCGATCTTTTTCGCCGCGTTGGCCGGTATCGGCAAGGGCATGCATTTCAGCACCGAGAGCACCTTCTCCGGCAAGGAGGCGCCGCCGCTCACCGACGTGCTGATCAACATCGTGCCCGGCAACCCCATCGCCGCCATGGCCGACGGCAACATGCTGCAAATCATCTTCTTCTCGATCCTGCTCGGCATCAGCATGCTGATGGTCGGCAAGAAGGCCGCCAGCTTCATCGAAGGCGCGGAAATCGCCAACGAAATCATGATGAAGATGGTCACCCTCATCATGGCCGCCGCGCCCTACGCCGTCTTCGCGCTCATCGCCCGCTCCATGGCCGAACTGGGCCTCGACCTGCTCGGCCAACTCGCCGGCTACGTTCTCGTCCTGGTGGGCGCGCTGATGATCCACCTGTTCGTCACGCTGATGCTGACGCTGAAGCTCTTCTCCGGCCTCAACCCCGCCATGTTCCTGCGCAAGATCCGCAACGTCCAGGTCTTCGCCTTCAGCACCGCCAGCTCCAGCGCCACCATCCCCGTCACCCTGCGCACCGTCACCCAGCGCATGGGCGTCGACAACGCCGTCGCCTCGTTCACCGTCCCCTTCGGCGCCACCATCAACATGGACGGCACCGCCATCATGCAGGGCGTCGCCACCGTCTTCATCGCCAACGTCTACGGCGTCGATCTGGGACTGGGCGGCTACCTCACCGTCATCGTCATGGCCGTCCTCGCCTCCATCGGCACTGCCGGCGTTCCCGGCGTCGGGCTCATCATGCTCTCCATGGTCTTCACCCAGGTCGGCCTCCCCGTCGAAGGCATCGGCCTCATCCTCGGCGTCGACCGGCTGCTCGACATGATCCGCACCGCTGTCAACGTCTCCGGCGACGCCGTCGTCTCCACCATCGTTGGCAAGAGCGTCGGCAAGTTCGACGCAGCCACCTGGAATGACCCCGATGCCGGCCTCGTCACCGAAGCGGAACTGACGCTCGACGAAAAAGTTGAACAGGAGCTGGCGGAATTGGTGGAAAAGACTCAAAAGGAAGGGGAATGACGGAGCAGCTGAGATGACTGAGAAACTGGAAACGATTAAGGGCAGCGGCAACGTATTTCGGGATTTTGGTTATCCAAATGCCGACGTTGAACAGCTTGAATCTCAATTGGCGGCTGAGATCATTCAGGTGCTCGATAATCAGAATCTGTCTGTTCGCAAGGCCGCGGAAAAGACCGGCTTTGATCACGCCGACTTCTCCCGGATCAGGAATGCAGACCTGGGGCGATTCACCATTGACCGACTGGTGACTGTGTTAAACAGTCTGAACCAGCATGTCGAGATCAAGGTAACGCCTTTTCGTGGAGAGCGATTACAAACGGCGTGACGATGTCAGCAATAGATGCGAGCAGTTCGGCATCTTCTGGCCAGGATTTTTCACCACAGAGACACAGAGAGCACAGAGTTTCAATGCAAAAGCAGCCTGTGTCGTCGAACCGATTCATCAGCTCAGGCCTTCCCTTTCTTACCCTCTGTGTACTCTGTGTCCTATACCTCCCAAAGCGCCCTTCACCAGTCACCCGTTTGACCCACCTTCCTCAGAGTAATACCCTTGGTAGGGAATCAGTGTATTGGTAATACCCATGAAAAACGCGCTCATCTCTACCCTGACCCAAAAAGGACAAGTCACCATCCCCAAGGAAATGCGGGACAGCCTGCGCCTGTCGACCGGCGACAAGGTCGAGTTTGTTCGCGGAGATCAAGGGGAAATCATCATCAAACCCGTGACCCGCAAAGTCTCCGAAGTTGCCGGAATGCTTGGCAAATACCGTAAATCCCGACCCGTGACGGTTGAAGAGATGAATCGCTCCATCGCGCGCCATATTCGAAATGAGTTTTCGTGAAAGCGGTCGACACCAATATTCTTGTCCGTCTGCTGGTTCAGGATGACGAAAAACAAGCCGCCAGGGTCAACCAACTGTTGACCGACGCCGAAACCCGCAAACAACCCCTGTTTGTCAGCCATGTCGTCGTTCTGGAACTGATCTGGGTTCTGGGCAGCGCCTATGAAATCCCGCGCGAGGAGATCCTGAAAGCCCTGAGCCACCTGTTGTCAATGGCCGCGCTGACCTTCCAGGCTCCGCCAACAATCCGCGATTTCATCAACAACGCGCAAGCCGGTTCGCTTGACCTGGCGGATCTCCTGATTGCCCAGATCGCGCGGGACGCTGGCTGCGAAACCACACTGACATTCGACAACAAGGCCGCCAGGGCAAACCTGTTCTCGAAGCTTTGATTCCGTGGCGAATTTGCTTCCGTTTCTTGCGCCCTGAATGGGGTATTACTGGATCAGAGAAGTATGGGCAGCCAGTGATATTTGTGCTTTCATGCCGCGCGTGCGGAACAAACGCCAGGACATCGGGTGAGCAATGCAATCGGAAGAATCGCGGAAATCATGGGAGAAATTTCTTGATCCAGAATCCTTGAGAGGGAATTTGATCGCAACATCTCTATTTATCGCTGCCTTCGAAATGCTCAAGGATCGCGTCATCGTAATGCCCAAGACTTTCTTCTCGAGGGCATAGCCATATCATGATGTAATTCGTTATTTCCTTGCATCTTTGTAGGGCAATAAACGCTGTTATTGGGGCAGCAAACGCCGATTATTGCCAGCGA
>DRPO01000139.1 GCA_011330835.1 Gammaproteobacteria bacterium
CTTCGACAAATCCACGCAAGCGCAGTTTTTGATTCCGATGGCGATTTCGCTGGGCTTCGGCGTGCTGTTCGCCACGCTGATTACGCTGCTGCTGGTGCCGGTGAGTTACCTGATTCTGGAAGATGTCAAGCGGCTTGGACGGCGGCTTTGGGTGGGGGCGGCGGGATGAAGCACTACATTCCTCCGTGCGGCATTACCCTGGAAATGCTATCGCTGGTAGCCTCCATCGCCGAGGCCGTCGGGCGAATCCAGGCGTCGGGCATGGATTTGCGGCTGCGGCGAATCAATCGCATTCGCACCATTCAAGGCTCCCTGGCCATAGAAGGCAATACTTTGGATGAACGCCAGATTACCGCCATTCTCGAAGGCAAGCGGGTGGCCGCTCCGCCTCGGGAAATTCAGGAGGTAAAAAATGCGCTGGCGGTGTATGAGAAACTGCCCGAATGGGATCCGTTGCGGGAAGGGGATTTGCTGGCGGCTCACGGCATGCTCATGAAAGGATTGCTGGATTCCGCCGGGCGATACCGGCGGGGGGGAGTGGGCGTCATGGGGGCTAACGAGATCGTACACCTCGCGCCGCCGGCAAGCCGGGTTCCGGAGTTGATGGGCAACCTGTTTCAATGGTTGGCGCAAACAGATTTTCATCCCCTGGTCGCCAGCTCCATCTTTCACTATGAATTCGAGTTCATCCATCCTTTCGAGGATGGCAATGGCCGCATGGGACGTTTCTGGCAATCGCTTTTGCTGTACCAATGGAGCCCGGTATTCGAGCATCTGCCCATCGAGAGCATGGTTTTCGCCCGCCAGCAGGATTATTACGATGCGCTGAATCATAGCACTCAGGCAGGCGATTCAGCGCCCTTCCTCGATTTCATGCTGCGAACCATCGAGGCGACGCTGGAGGTTACCCCACAAGTCACCCCACAAGTCACCCCACAAGTCACCCCCCAAGTCACCCCCCAAGTCGAGGCGTTGCTGGCCGCGCTGCGCGGCGAAATGAGTCGTGGCGAGTTGATGGCGGCTCTGAACCTGTCCGACCGGAATTCGTTCCGAGACCGCTATCTCAGGCCCGCGCTGAAAGCCGGGCTGATAGAGATGACCATCCCCGGCAAACCCACCAGCCGGTCGCAGAAATATCGGCTGACCGAAACAGGAAAGCAGCTGGTCGGGGAGAACTTGCAGTGAGCGCCTCGAGCAGAGGCGATAGCGATTCACCATCAAGCCGCCAAGTCGCCATCAAACGATCAAGTCGTGATCAAGCCATCAATCCATCCAACCGTCATCCCGGCGAACGCCGGGATCCAGGCGCAGCGCCCGAGTGGCGCGTTTTCCCCGACGCCAGCGCGGTGGCCGAAGCGGCTTGCGCCGAGATTCAGCGGCTGGCGTTGGAAGCGATCGAGGCGCGGCAACGGTTCACGCTCGTACTCGCTGGAGGCGGTACGCCGCGAGCGACCTATGAGCGGCTGGCGCGTTCGGGCGCCGATATGTCGCGCTGGGCGTTTTTCCTCGGCGATGAGCGCTGTCTGCCGCCGGATGATCCCCAGCGCAACAGCCTCATGGCGCGGCAAAGCCTGATCGAGCCGGCGGGCGTCGATCTCCGGCAATTCCATCCCATCCCGGCGGAGCTGGGCGCGGAGACCGCCGCCGCGCAATACGCTCGGGAGATCCAGCCGTTTCTGCCGTTCGACTGCGTTCTGCTGGGGTTGGGCGAGGACGGCCACACCGCCAGCCTGTTTCCGGGGCAGGCTCATCCCGGCAATGCTCCAGTCGCGCCGGTTCATCAGGCCCCCAAGCCTCCGCCGGATCGGGTCACGCTCACGCCGCCGGTCATTCACGCCGCGCATCGCGTATTGTTCATCATCGCTGGCGCGGGCAAGCGCGAGGCCGTTCAGCGGTGGCGGCAGGGGGAGCCGATCCCTGCCGCCGAGGCTGGCGCGGGCGGGAACGCGGTAGTGTTTGTTGATGAGGCGGCGGGTGGGGCTTTTATCCGTGGATAGTGCTGAAATCGTATTAATCGTTGCGCGCGCGGCATAACGATTTCTTCACCACAGAGAACACAGAGTTCACAGAGCTTTCAACTCAAAAGTGAGTTGCGCCGATCAGGCGCTCGGATGCCGTTATCTTTTTCTTTTAACTCTGTGTTCTCTGTGTCTCTGTGGTGAAAATAAACCATGCCTAAATTCTCTACTTCGCGCGGCATAACGATTTCTTCACCACAGAGGACACAGAGTTCACAGAGCTTCAACTCAAAAGTGAGTTGCTCGATAAGGCCTGAAGCGACGGATCCGCCCAAATACGCCCGACAATGGTGGATCCGCTTCGCTTGATCCACCCTACGGGTTCGTAGGATTTGCTCTAAACGGCGTGGGTTAGTCGTCAGTCTATTCTGGCTTAGTCTAATGAGTCAATGAGGGGCTGCTCAGGGGCAGGGGTTGCTGTAACGCTGGTGTATGGCTTCGATCTCGTCGAGCACGGCGGCGTCCAGTTTCAGTTCGGTGGAGCCGATATTCGTTTTGAGTTGCGTCAGGGTGGTCGCGCCGATGATGGCGCTGGTCAGAAAGGGGCGCGAATTGACGAACGCCAGCGCCATCTGCGCCGGGTTGAGGCCGGAGCGGCGCGCGAGCTTGACGTATTCCAGGGTTGCGGCCACTCCGGGATCGTTCGAGTAGCGCTGGTAGTCGGGGAAGAGGGTCAGTCGCGCGCCGGGGGGACGCGCGCCGTGCAGATATTTCCCGCTCAATACGCCGAAGGCGAGCGGCGAATACGCCAGCAGGCCGGTTTTCTCCCGCCAGGCCATTTCCGCCAGACCGATCTCGAAGCCGCGGTTGAGCAGGCTGTAGGGGTTCTGGATGCTGACGATGCGCGGCAGGCCGTGCTGTTCCGCGAGGCGGAGATAGCGCATCAGGCCCCAGGGGGTTTCGTTGGAGATGCCGATGTGGCGGATCTTGCCGGCTTGGACGGCTTCCGCCAGCGCGGTCAGCGTTTCCTCGATCGGCTCGGCCTGTTCGTCATCCTGGGGCTGATAGCCGAGCTGGCCGAAAAAGTTGGTCTGTCGCGCCGGCCAGTGAACCTGGTAGAGATCGATATAGTCCGTTTGCAGGCGGCGCAGGCTGTCGTCGATGGCGCGATGGATGTGGTCGCGGTTGAGGCGGGGGCCGCCCCGGATGTGCCGAACCCAGTCCTGGCCCGGCCCGGCGACCTTGGTGGCGAGGATCAGCTTGTCGCGGTCGGGGCGCTGCTTGAGCCAGTCGCCGATGATGCGCTCGGTGGAGCCCTGCGTCTCCGCGCGGGGCGGGATGGGGTACAGCTCGGCGGTGTCGATGAAGTTGATGCCGGCATCGATCGCGTGGTCGAGCTGTTCATGGGCTTCCGCCTCGGTGTTCTGCTGACCCCAGGTCATGGTTCCCAGGCATAGAAGACTGACCTGGAGGCCGGTGTCGCCGAGTTCTCGATATTCCATGGTTACAGAAACAGGCCCAGGACGCCGGTAAATCCGTACAACCGGCTGTGAAAGATCTCGCCATTGGCGAAGAACCCCGCCAGGGGAAAGTCGCCCAGTACTTCGGTGATCATTTTCAGCTCCTCCGAATCCTCGCCAAACTGATGCCGGCCCCGGCCCAGACAGGAATAATACACGCCGCCCCGGATGGATCGGTCGCCGGCCCGCTGCTTGA
>DRPO01000140.1 GCA_011330835.1 Gammaproteobacteria bacterium
CTACGCCTTTCTGTGTAGGAGAATTTCACTCCTTGATCTAACGCCAGCTTGCTTGGCGCACTGGATGTCCATGATTATCTAGTCATTTGTCAGTCAAGGAATCGGGCAGATTTTTTTCAACCAGTCAAGCTCCATCTTGAGCCTGCCGTTTCTTCGTACAGCGGGGCAGTGAGTTCGTCTTCCGATTTTCGCTTGACCGAAGCGCCTCGCCGGAAGCTCTCGGGCAGGTGATCCCGGGCCTGTTTTTTCCAGGCGCTGATCTGGGTGGGATGAACCTGATACTGGCTGGCCAGCTCGCTGGCGGTCTTGATCTCCTTGAGGGCTTCAAGGGCGACCTTGGCCTTGAACTCGGGGCTGTGAACCTTGCGCTTTCTGGGCATGATTTTTTCCTCGTATGGCTGGTTGAGATCATGCTCAGGCTTAGCTTAACAGACTGTCCTAATATCGGGGTCCACTTCAAATTGACCCCCTTGCGGCAACGGGGGGCTAGAGGGCATCCTCTAGCCTACCCACTAGAAGTATAGAGTTTCCCTGAAGGAGGACCAGCGCGTCGTGAATAAGGCATTCCTGGTCGCAAGAGGTATAATCCGCCGCTGTCACTGCTTTCGGATCTGCGCGCATGAAATTCATCGAAACCCGCGGAAATGACGGGAAACGCCCGGAAAGGGTCGGTTTTTCCACGGCCATTCTTTCGCCGATGTCCTCCTTCGGAGGCCTCTACTCGCCGGAGACCCTGCCCGATCTGGGTAATGATTTTCTGGCCTCCCATCTGGACGCGAGTTACAAGACGCTGGCGCGCGATCTGCTGGCGGCTTTCGAGATCGATATCGACGCCGGAGTCATCGACGCCGCGCTGGATCTCTATGACCATTTCGATGATCCCGCCAACCCCGCGCCGGTGGCGAGCGTCAAGGATGGGCTCTACGTCAGCGAGCTGTACCACGGCCCAACGCGGGCCTTCAAGGACATGGCGCTACAGCCGTTCGGCTACCTGCTGGCGTCGCTGGCGCAACAGCGCGGCGAGCAGTATCTGATCCTCGCCGCCACCAGCGGCGACACCGGGCCGGCGGCGCTGGAGACCTTCAAGAATCGCGACAATGTGCGCGTCGCCTGTCTCTATCCCGACGGCGGAACCTCCGACGTGCAGCGCCTGCAAATGGTCACCGAGGACGCGCCCAATCTCAAGGTGATCGGCATCCACGGCGATTTCGACGACGCCCAGGCGGCGCTCAAGCTGCTGCTCGGCTCGGAGCGATTCAACGCCACGCTGAACGACATGCGCGTCTCGCTCTCGGCCGCCAACTCGGTCAACTTCGGGCGCATCATCTTCCAGCTCATCTACCACGTCCACAGCTACCTGGAACTGGCGCGCCAGAACGCCATCGCGCTGGGCGACAAGGTCTATCTCGACGTGCCCAGCGGCAACTTCGGCAATGCGCTCGGCGGTTATTACGCGATGAAGATGGGGCTGCCGGTCGAGAAGATCCTGATCGCCTCCAACCGCAACAATGTGCTGACCCGACTCATCAACGAGGGCCGCTACGACATGCGCGACACCCGTCTGGTCGCCACCACCTCGCCCGCGATGGACATTCTCAAATCCTCGAACGTCGAACGGATTCTGTTCGACTTCTACGGCGCCGAGCGCACCCGCGAGCTGATGCGCCAACTCGACGAGGAGCGCTACTACGAACTCACCCCGCAAGAACTCGCCGAACTGCAAGCCGTTTTCTCCGCCGACTACTGCACCGACGAGGAAGGCCTGGCCTACATCCGCTCGACCTTCGAAGACGACGGCTACCTGATGGACCCCCATACCGCCACCTGCTTCAAGGCCTGGGAAACACAGGCCGTCAAAACCATCCCGACGATCGCCTACTCGACCGCGGAATGGACCAAGTTCTCGCCCACCATTGCCGCCGCCCTGACCGGCCAGCGGGACATGAGCGACCTCGACGCCCTCAAGGCGATCGCGGAAAAGGCCGGCATCGACATCCCCGACCGAATCGCCGCGCTGTTCGACCGGGAAATTGCTCAGCGCACCGTCATCGACAAGGACGATATCGAAAAGGAAATACTCGCCTTTCTGGCTGGCGGGGAAAGGGTTGAAACGCGGCTCAGCCCATCGCGCCGCGCAACGCCTCCAGGAACCGCCGGTTCTCGTCCGGCGTTCCCACCGTCACCCGCAGGCAGTCCCGCAACAGGGGATGCCCGCCATCGAGTTTCTTGATGAGAACGCCCTGCTCCAGCAGCGCGGCGTGAATGGCTTCCGCCCGCCCTTGCGGGGTTCTGAAAAGAATGAAGTTGGCGGCGCTCGGGAAGACTTCAAGCCCCGGCAGGTTGTCCAGCGCCTCGAACAGCGCCGCCCGATCCGCCCGAATTCGTCCGGCTTGCTCCCGGAACACCTCGTGACGCCGCAAGGCGAAGGCGGCGGAGATCTGGGTCAGCGTATTGATGTTGTACGGTAAACGGATCTTGTCGAACTCGTTCAACCAGGCCCCGGCGCCGACGAGGTAGCCGAGCCGCAGGCCGGCCAGGCCGAACTTGGACAGGGTGCGCATGACCAGCAAGTTGTCGTACCGATCCAGGTCGCCAAGAAAACTGTCGTCGGCGAAAGGCTCGTAGGCCTCATCCAGCACCACCAGGCCCGGCGCGGCTTCCAGAATCCGCTCGATATCGGCGCGCGCCCAGTGATTGCCGGTGGGATTGTTGGGATAGGCCAGGAAAATGAGCTTTGGCGCATGGCGCTCGATGCGCGCCAGCGCCTCGGGGAGATCCAGCGAGAAATCGTCGGGCCGCAGCGGCAGCTCGGCGAAGGTCATGCCGGTCAGCGTCGCGATCATCCGGTACATGACGAAACTCGGCTCGGGGGCCATGATGACGCCGCCCTCGCCGACCGCCATCGCCAGGATCTGGATCAACTCGTCCGAGCCATTGCCGAGCAGGATGGATTGCGAATCGGGGATCGCCATCGCCTCGCGCAAGGCGACCCGAACCTGCTCGCCGGAAGGCTCCGGATACCGGTTCAGCGCCGCGCCTTGCAGCGCCGCCAGCCAGTCGCGCCGCAGCGCCTCCGGCATGGGATAGGGATTTTCCATGGCGTCCAGCTTGATCAGCCCGTCGGCGGGCGGAACATGATAGGCCGACAGCGCGCGGATTTCCGGGCGGATGAGTTTTTCAATGACTTTGTTCACGGGTTATCACGATTGATTTTTCATATCCGGGAGCGGCTGTCGCTCCAGGCAAGCAGCCTTCAATAGCTTCGTCGATCTATAAAAGCACACCCAGTATATCCAGTATGTTCACCACAGAGACACAGAGAGCACAGAGATCAAGGAGGAGAAGATATACTTCTCGCGCTCAAGAATACCTCGTTCA
>DRPO01000141.1 GCA_011330835.1 Gammaproteobacteria bacterium
CGACGAAAACCTACGCGCCCTGAAAGGGGTATTCTTGGTCGTGAGAGGTATACCTCTTGCGACCAAGAATACCCCATTCAGGCCGCGCATCTTTTCGCCGATAGCGGCGTTGCAAAAACTTGACGTAGCCCCACTATGCCTGCGTTTTTGCGCCTTGCTCTCGACGAAAACCTACGCACCCTGAATGGGGTATTCTTGATCGCGAGAGGTATATCGCTCCAACGTCGGACGTCATCGGACGTCAAACGTCGAACAGCTTCTTCAATATGGGAATGACAAATTCGTAGGTGTACGAATTTTCGCCGCAGTGGACAAGCTCGTCCTCCCCGGCGCGAAAGGTCAGATAGGGATGCGCCGCGACGCCGTTGGATTCGATCATGGCGGTGTCATCGATCGCGCTGGCGATGCTGAAGGCGATGTTTGCCGTCAGTTCTTCCAGTTGCCGCCCTTCTATCCCGCCTTCGCGCAGCTTGATCATGATTTTTTCGACGAGATCGGTGATAAAGACGGTCTGAATTTCTTCGAATTTTTCGGTGTCCAGTTCCAGTTTCATGTCGGTTTCTCTCGGATGTCCGGGGTGGATTGTAGCGGACTCCTGGTTTTCTTTCTTGGTAGGAATGCGGACGGCTGCTAGACTCCAGCGGCAATGACCCTGCCTTAATCCGTATCAATTCCCATGGAAGTCCTTGAGCCGCAACCGGTAGAAAACAAGCTGGACAAGGTGTCCTCGCTTCTCAGGAGCGGGCGGCTCAACCCTGTCCGCCAGTTGCTCAAGGCGCTGACGCCGGGGGAGATTGCTCACCTGCTCGAATCATTGCCGCCTTATCAGCGCAAGCTGGTGTGGGGGCTGGTGGATTCCGAAGTCAGCGGCGATGTCCTGGTTGAGCTGGGCGAGGAAGCGCGCTCGGGGCTGATCGATGACATGGAGACCGGCGAGCTGCTGGACGCCACCGAGGGGATGGAAACCGATGACCTCGCGGATCTGGTGCAGACCCTGCCGGAAACCATCACCGACGAGTTGCTGCGACGGATGACCTACAGCGACCGGCAGCGTCTGGAGACGGTGCTGGCGTATGACGAGGACACCGCCGGCGGCTTGATGAACACCGACACGGTGACGGTCCGCTCCGACGTGACCATCGACGTGGTGTTTCGCTATCTGAGAGTGCGCGGCGAGTTGCCGGAGCACACCGACAGTCTGATGGTGGTCAACCGCTTCGGCTACTATCTCGGCGCGTTGCCGTTGTCTCGCCTGGTGACTTCCGATGTCAATCTCACCGTGGAAGAGGTGATGAACGCGGAAGCGCCTGCGATTCCCGCCAACATGCCGGAGTCCGAGGTCGCCAAGCTGTTCGAGCAGCGGGATCTGGTGTCGGCCGCGGTGGTGGATGAAGCGGGTCGACTGCTCGGGCGGATCACGGTTGATGACGTGGTGGACGTGATTCGCGACGAGGCGGGGCACAACCTGTTGAGTCACGCCGGCTTGAACGAGGAAGACGATATCTTCGCGCCGGTCGTGCCCTGCGCGCGGCGCCGGGCGGTGTGGCTGGGCGTCAACCTGTTGACGGCGTTCATGGCATCGTGGGTGATCGGCCAGTTTCAGGACACGCTGGAGAAGTATGTGGCGCTGGCGGTGTTGATGCCGGTGGTCGCCAGCATGGGCGGGATCGCCGGCACGCAGACGCTGACGCTGATGATTCGGGGCCTGGCGCTCGACCAGGTGCGCAAGGACAATACCCGCTGGCTGATGTACAAGGAACTGGCGGTCGGTTTCCTCAACGGCGTTTTCTGGGCGGCGGTGGTGGCCTGGATCGCCATTTTGTGGTTCAGGGATATGGAGCTTGGCATGATCATCGCGGTGGCGCTGATCGTCAATTTACTGATTGCGGCGCTGTCCGGCGTGGTGTTGCCGCTGGTGCTCAAGCGCCTGTCGATCGATCCCGCGCTGGCGGGCGGCGTGGTGCTGACAACGATTACCGATGTGATTGGTTTCTTCGTGTTTTTGGGGTTGGCGACCGTTGTTTTGCGGTGAGTTTCCCATTCCGCTGACAGGCGGTTCTTCATTGCCTCATGGCGGAAACTGTGATTGCCTTCATGGTAATTTGTGAACCCTTGGGCTAGGCTCTGGTTGTGCCGTGCTGGGGAGCGCGA
>DRPO01000142.1 GCA_011330835.1 Gammaproteobacteria bacterium
ATTGACGTGCAAAGAGGCGTCCGATCCGCGATCATGAGGGATTCGGAGCCGGCAGGGAGCGGGCTCGCTATACCTCTTGCGACCAGGAATACTCCCTTCAGGGCGTGAGGATTTTCGTCGAGAGCAAGGCGTAAAAACGCGGGCATAGTGGCGCTACGTCAAGTTTTTACAACGCGGCTGTCGGCGAAAAGATGCGCGGCCTGAAGGGGTATTCCTGGTCGCAAGAGGTATTATCATCACAGGGAAGACCATGAAAGCCAGCGCCATTCCAGCCGTGAACAATCCCCCCGTCATCTGGACTCCGAGAGGGCTCCGGCTCATCAAGACTCTGTCATTTGTGCTGATCCTGGTGGTCGGGCTGGTGCTGCGTCTCGATCCGTTGATCGATTGGCTGGAGCATCCGGAGCTGGCGCTGTATCGCGGCGAACCCCTGCTGACGACTTTCGACGGTTATTACTATCTGACCCTGGCCCGCGATCTGCTGGAAGGTTCCTGGGGCGCGGTGGATCATCTGCGCGCCGTCCCCGATTATCCGGCCAAGCCGTTTCCTCCGCCGCTGATGCCGATGCTGGCCGCCGGGACGGCCTGGGCGACTTCGTTGAGCCTGAACTGGGTGGGCGTGTTGCTGCCGGCGTTTCTCGGCGTGCTGCTGGCGTTTCCGATGTATGGCCTGGGCAAGCATTTTGGCGGGACGTTCATGGGATTGTCGTCGGCGCTGATCTCGATGGTGTCGCCGTATTACATCCAGCGCAGCGGGCTGGGCTGGTTCGATACGGACTGCCTGCTGGTGACGCTGGCGGTGTCCGCGACCTGGCTGTTTCTCAAGTTCGCGACGATCCGCGCGCGGCGGCGGTATGGCTTTCTCGCGGCTGGGTTGGCGGTTTCGCTGATCACGGTCTGGTGGTGGGATCAGACGCCGCAGATCGCCGTGCTGGTGACGGCGGCGCCGCTGGCGCTGGCGTTGCCGTGGCATTATCGTCCGGCGCGGCGAGGGGAGTGGGCCGTGTTCTCGGCGATTGCGCTGCTCTGGGCCGGCGCGTTGCTGGTCTGGCAGGGGCAGCGCTTTCCGCTGGAGGTGGTTCAGCAGGTTTTGTCGCAGTTTCATTATGTCTCCAAGGCGTCGGGCGGGGCGTTTCCGAATATCGGCGTGACGATTTCCGAGCAGGAGCGGTTGCCGTTTGTCGCGGTGGTGCAGGCGACGCTGGGAGATCCGGTGATCCTGCTGCTGGCGGTGATTGGTCTGGCGTGGCTGGTCTGGCGTCATCCACGCGACAGTCTGCTGTTGCTGCCGCTGCTGGGGCTGGGGGCGATGGCCTTGCTGTTCGCCGGTCGCTTTCTCATCTATGTCGCGCCGGCGGCGGGGATTGGCATGGGCTATCTGGCCAGCCGCGTCTGGCGGATGGGCCGGGGACGCCCGGCTCTGGTGTTTGTCGCGCCGGCGCTGGTGCTGGCGGCGGCGATTCCCGGCTATCGGGGGATGTTGCAGGCGCCGCGTTTTCCGCATGAACTGCCGGTGGTGATCGACGGCATGGATCGGCTTCGCCAGCAGACGCCGGAGAATGCGGTGGTCTGGGCCTGGTGGGATCACGGTTATCCGCTGAACTACTGGGCGCGCCGCGCGACTGTCAACGATGGGCAGGTGCATGGTGGCGAGCGCTCGGTGTACAACGCCTTGCCGCTGGTGACCTCCAGCGATCGACTGGCCGCCAACTTCATGCAGTTCCAGGTGACGCATGGGTTGAAGGGGTTCAGGGCGTTCTATGACGCGGCGGGCGGGCCGGTGAAGGGCTATGAGCGCTTGCTGCGCATCCTGCACCTGGGGCCGGAGCGCGGCGAAGCGGTGTTGCGAAACGCGGGAATCGAGGATACGGCGTACTGGCTGCGCTATCTGTTTCCCGAAACTTCGCGTCCCATCTACCTGTTTTTGGATTGGCGGCTGACGCAGATCAGCTATTGGTGGTATTGGCTGGGCTCCTGGGACAGTTCGGATCGGAACGGCATTCATCCGTATCACCGGACTTTCCTGGGCGTTCGCCAGACGGGACGGAAGCTGGAGTCGTCCGGGGTCGCGGTCGATCTGGACAAGGGCGAGGCGCGGGTGGGCAACGCCGTGCTGCCGATCAAGTCGTTCCATTCGGATGCGGGCGCGGACGAGCGTTTCGATCATGAAGACGGAGCCAATGTGGATTATTCCGCCGAGCGAAAAATGCTGGTGATCAGCGATGGCTATTTCAATGAGTCGGTTTTCAATCGCCTGTTTACCTACGGACGGGGCGAGGGTCGCTGGCTGACGGTGGAGAGCGACGAGTCTCCGGCCTGGCAGATTATCCGCGTGAATCCCGATCACTACCCGGGGCAATGAGCCGTGACGGAAGTCTCGATCGTCATTCCCGCATACAACGAGGCGGCGGCCATTGGGGAGACTGTCGCGCGCATCCGCGCCCTCTATCCCGACTATGAGGTGCTGGTGGTCGACGACGGCAGCACCGATGGCACGGCGGAGGCGGCCCGGGCGGTCGGCGCGCGGGTCTATAGTCATCCCTACAATATCGGCAATGGCGCGGCGGTGAAGAGCGGCATCCGCCAGGCGCGGGGCGAGTTCGTGGTGTTGATGGACGGCGATGGCCA
>DRPO01000143.1 GCA_011330835.1 Gammaproteobacteria bacterium
ATAACAACCGGAAGCCTGCGAAGACAGCGCTTGGGAAATAATTACTTATTGAAATTATGGGCTTTATTTCCGTATCCATAATGGATGTCAAGGGTTGTTCTCGCAACCCGCCGCCGCGCTGCGGTCGGCCTGACGAGAATCGGACGATTCCCGACCCAGGTGCTATAAGGAAAGAACGGGGAGACGCATTTTCATCCCCTTAGAACATGGGCAAAAAGGCGCCCGGCTGACCGCTGAAAGCCGCGAAATGTGAATCCGCCACGCGCATGAAGCGGAAAATCAGGCTGCCGGAACGTATAAATTGAGAGAAGCTACCGCTAGATCAAGCTTGACTACCAGAGGAGGTCGATTGTGAATCTGTTCAACCAGCTCCAGAGCCGTTACCACCGGGAAGAGGAAGAGTATTCCCTGGAAGAGTACCTGAACCTCTGCAAGGAGGATCCCATGGCCTACGCCTCCGCGGCCGAACGCATGCTGGCGGCGATCGGCGAACCGGAACTGGTCGATACCCGCGAGGATCCCCGGCTGTCGCGAATCTTTTCCAACAAGATCATCAAGCGCTACCCGGCCTTCAAGGACTTCTACGGCATGGAGGACACCATCGAGCAGATCGTCTCCTACTTCCGTCACGCCGCCCAGGGGCTGGAGGAACGAAAGCAGATTCTCTACCTGCTCGGCCCGGTTGGCGGCGGCAAATCCTCGCTGGCGGAAAAGCTCAAGGCGCTGATGGAAAAGGTGCCCTTCTACGCCATCAAGGGCTCGCCGGTCAACGACTCGCCGCTGTCGCTGTTCTCGCTGGAAGAGGACGGCGATATTCTCGAAGAGGAATACGGCATCCCGCGTCGCTACCTTGGCGGCGTTCTGTCGCCCTGGGCCGTCAAGCGGGTCCACGAATTCAACGGCGACATCACCCAGTTCCGCGTCGTCAAGCGCTGGCCATCGGTGCTCGGCCAGATCGCCATCTCCAAGACCGAGCCGGGCGACGAAAACAATCAGGACATTTCCTCGCTGGTCGGCAAGATCGACATCCGCAAGCTGGAAACCTACAGCCAGGACGATCCCGACGCCTACAGCTACTCCGGCGGTCTCTGCCTCGCCAACCAGGGCCTGCTCGAATTCGTGGAAATGTTCAAGGCGCCGATCAAAGTGCTGCATCCCCTGCTCACCGCCACCCAGGAAGGCAACTACAAGGGCACCGAAGGTTTTGGCGCCATCCCCTTCGAGGGCATCATCATGGCGCACTCCAACGAGTCGGAATGGCAGGCGTTTCGCAACAACCGCAACAACGAGGCCTTTCTCGACCGCGTCTATATCGTCAAGGTGCCCTACTGCCTGCGCGTCAGCGACGAAGTGCTGATCTACAAGAAACTGCTGGCCGAAAGCTCGCTGGCGAACGCCCCCTGCGCCCCCGGCACGCTGGAAATGCTGGCCCGGTTCTCGGTGCTGACCCGCTTGCGCGAGCCGGAAAATTCCAGCATCTTTTCCAAAATGCGCGTCTATGACGGCGAAAACCTCAAGGACACCGACCCGAAGGCCAAGTCGTACCAGGAATACCGCGACTTCGCCGGCGTGGACGAAGGCATGGACGGCATCTCCACCCGCTTCGCCTTCAAGATCCTCTCTCGCGTTTTCAATTTCGACCACAGCGAGGTGGCGGCCAACCCGGTTCACCTGCTCTACGTGCTGGAGCAGCAAATCGAGCAGGAGCAGTTCCCGCCGGAAACCGAGCAGCGCTACATCACCTTCGTCAAGGAACACCTGGCGGCGCGCTACAAGGAATTCATCGAAAAGGAACTGCAAACCGCCTACCTGCAATCCTACTCCGAATATGGCCAGAACATTTTCGACCGCTACGTGACCTACGCGGACATGTGGATTCAGGATCAGGAATATCGCGACCCGGACACCGGCGAGATTCTCGACCGCGCCCAGCTCAACGCCGAGCTGGAGAAAATCGAAAAGCCCGCCGGTATCGCCAACCCCAAGGACTTCCGCCACGAGATCGTCAACTTCGTGCTGCGCGCCCGCTCGCAGAACGCCGGCGCCAACCCTTCGTGGATGAGCTACGAAAAGCTGCGCAGGGTCATCGAGAAGAAAATGTTCTCCAGCACCGAGGATCTGCTGCCGGTCATCTCGTTCAACGCCAAATCCTCCAGCGAGGAGCAGAAGAAACACGACGACTTCGTCGCCCGCATGGTCGAGCGCGGCTACACCGAGAAACAGGTCCGGTTGCTCGCCGAGTGGTACTTGCGAACGCGCAAATCGTCGTGACGGTCAGCCCCGAGGAGCAGCCATGAGCCAGATCATCGACCGCCGCGCCCAGGGCAAGAACAAGAGCGCCGACAACCGGCAGCGCTTCCTGCGGCGCTTCAAGAAGCAGATTCGCAAGGCGGTCAGCGAGGCGGTCTCCGGGCGCGACATGGGCGATCTGGAGCGCGGCGAGGAAATCTCCATTCCGGCGCGCGACCTGGAGGAGCCCACCTTTCGGCACGGCCCCGGCGGCGTGCGCCGCTACATCCACCCCGGCAACAAGGAGTTCTCCACCGGCGACCGGATTCCCCGCCCGGAAGGCGGCGGTCAGGGCGGCGGCAGCCAGGCCTCCAACCAGGGCGAAGGCATGGACGATTTCGTCTTCGAACTGACCCGCGAGGAATTTCTGAACTTCTTTTTCGACGACCTCGCCCTGCCGGACATGGTCAAGAAACAACTGGTCGCCAGCTCCGAGACGAGCAAGGCTCGCGCCGGCTTCAGCAAGGACGGCAACCCCGCCAACCTGCATCTGGTGCGCTCGTTCCGCAGCGCCATAGGCCGCCGGCTGGCGATGCGCGCCCGCCCCCGGCGCGAACTGGCCGAGGCCGAGGAGAAGCTGGCCGCGCTGGAAGCGCGCGGCGAAGGCGACAGCCCCGAAGCCCACGACCTGCGGCGCGACATCGAAGCTCTCAAGCGCCGCATCCAGGCGGTCCCCTTCATCGACACCTTCGACCTGCGCTACACCAGCCACGTCGACAAACCCGAGCCCATCAGCCGCGCCGTCATGTTCTGCCTGATGGACGTCTCCGGCTCCATGGATGAAGTGCGCAAGGACATCGCCAAGCGCTTCTTCATGCTGCTGCACCTGTTCTTGACGCGCAACTACGACCATATCGACGTCGTGTTCATCCGCCACCACACCATCGCCAAGGAGGTGGACGAAGACGACTTCTTCCACTCCCGAGAAACCGGCGGCACCGTCGTCTCCAGCGCCCTCTCCCTGCTGGCCGACATCATCGACGAACGCTACCCGGTCTCCGGCTGGAACATCTACGTCGCCCAGGCCTCCGACGGCGACAACTTCGTCGACGACACCCCCGGCTGCGGCGAACTGCTGGAAAAACGCATCCTGCCGCTGGTCCAGTACTACGCCTACGTGGAAATCAACGCCATCTCGCCGCAAAGCCTGTGGCGCGAATACCGCCGGATATCCCGCACCGCCGACAACTTCGCGCTACGGCGCATCAACGGCGTCGAGGAAATCTTCCCCGTCTTCCGCGACCTGTTCAAAAGGAAAATGGCATGAACAACGCGCTCAGCGACAATCTCATCTCCGAAGGCTCCGAATGGACCTTCGAACTGATCGAAGCCTACGACCGCGAAATCGCCAAACTCGCCAAGCGCTTCGGCCTGGACACCTACCCCAACCAGATCGAAGTCATCTCCTCCGAACAGATGATCGACGCCTACTCCTCCGTCGGCATGCCCATCGGCTATCACCACTGGTCCTTCGGCAAGGCCTTCATGAGCACCCAGAAAAATTACAAGCGCGGCCACATGGGGCTGGCCTACGAAATCGTCATCAACTCCAACCCCTGCATCGCTTACCTCATGGAAGAAAACACCATGATGATGCAGGCCCTGGTCATCGCCCACGCCTGCTACGGCCACAACTCCTTTTTCAAGGGCAACTACCTGTTCCGCACCTGGACCGACGCCGAAGCCATCCTCGACTACCTCGTCTTCGCCCGCCAGTACATCGCCAAATGCGAAGAACGCTACGGCGAGGAACGCGTCGAACTGCTGCTCGACTCCTGTCACGCGCTGATGAATCTCGGCGTCGACCGCTACAAGCGCCCCGCCCCGCTATCGATGGTCAAGGAACAGCAAAAAATGCGCGAGCGCGAGGAATACCTGCAATCCCAGGTCAACGACCTGTGGCGCACCCTGCCGCCCTCCCTGACAGCCGAAAAGAAAGAAAAAAGCACCACCAAACGCTTTCCCGAAGAACCGCAGGAAAACCTGCTCTACTTCTTCGAAAAACACGCCCCGCGTCTCGAAGCCTGGGAGCGCGAAATCATCCGCATCGTCCGCAAGATCGCCCAGTACTTCTACCCACAACGGCAAACCCAGGTCATGAACGAAGGCTGGGCCACCTTCTGGCACTACACCCTCATCCAGACCCTCTACCAGGAAGGCCGCGTCAACGACGGCTTCATGATCGAATTCCTGCAAAACCACACCAACGTCGTCTACCAGCCCCCCTACTACCACCCCGGCTACAGCGGCATCAACCCCTACGCCCTCGGCTTCGCCATGTACCAGGACATCAAGCGCATCTGCACCGAACCCGACGACGAAGACCGCCACTGGTTTCCCGAACTGGTCGACACCGACTGGCGCGAATCGCTCGACTTCGCCATGCGCAACTTCAAGGACGAAAGCTTCATCGCCCAATATCTCTCACCGCGACTGATCCGCGAATTCCACCTCTTCGGCATCAAGGACGACGACCAGGAAAAAGACCTTGAAGTCACCGCCATCCACAACGACGAAGGCTACCAGACCATCCGCCAGATGCTCGCCGAGCAATACAACCTCGGCCACCGCGAACCCAACATCCAGGCATGGTCCGTCGACCTCTACGGCGACCGCTCCCTCACCCTGCGGCACTACCAGACCAACCGCATCCCCCTCGGCGACACCACCGACGAAATGCTCAAGCACGTGCTCAGGCTCTGGGGCTACGACGTCCGCCTGGAAACCGTCGATGACGCCGGCAACGTTGTCGAAACCCGCACTTGCCCCGCGCATCCGAAATAGCCTGGGGCGATCCGGCGGTCAGTACGATGCGGTTATTGCAGTCAGCGAAAGGATGATTTTGACGCGAGTTGAAATCACCAGGCGAAGCTAGCGAATCGGGGAGCGCCGGCATCCCTGCCGGCAAAGCGTTTCGGGGAGTTCACCCGAGTTGCTGTTTTCTTGATAGCCTCTGCCGGCGCTCCACAAAGCTAAGCGGCATCAGCCGGAAACGTCCCTTATCCGATGCTCATTACCCACAGCAACGTGGCGGCGGTAATCAGCGACAGCACGACGATTCCGGTAACAACGCAAGAAACACAGATTTTTGCAAACAATGATGACATGGCGGCACTCGATAACAATTTTACAATTTCTGGCGCTTAAAGCCCCAGAATCCGGTCAATAAATAAGAATCCGTTAATATATCAACTATCTGATATATCGATATTTCCTTACTATTTAAGGGATAAATATCGCGGTTTTTGAGGCGTGTCAAGGTTTGGATTGATGCAAGTTAACTTGTTTACGCCTTCTCCGCATCCCCTGGTAAAGCGGCCGCCAAACCTGCTGTGCTACCATCCTCTCCATGCCCATCAAGAAACTGCTGATCGCCAACCGGGGTGAAATCGCGGTGCGCATCGCGCGCGCCTGCGCGGAGGCGGATATCCAGTCGGTGGCGGTTTACGCCGAGGAGGATCGCTTCGCGCTGCACGTCAAGAAAGCCAACGAGGCTTACAGCCTGGGGCCGGCGGCGCGCAAGGGTTATCTCAATATCCATCGGCTCATCACCATTGCCCTGGCCTCGGGCTGCGATGCATTGCATCCCGGCTACGGCTTTCTCTCGGAGAACCCGGCCCTGCCCCGGCTGTGCAAGACGGCGGGCATCCGTTTCGTCGGCCCGTCGGCGGAGGTGATCGAGCGCATGGGCGACAAGATCGCCGCCCGGGCCGCGATGCGCGCGGCAGGCGTGCCCGTCATTCCCGGCAGCGAGGGCAGTCTGGAAAGTCTCGATCAGGCGCTGCGCGTCGCCGACGACATCGGCTATCCGGTGATGCTCAAGGCCACCAATGGCGGCGGCGGACGCGGCATCCGCCGATGCGAGAGTCCCCGGCAGTTGCGACGCCAGTATCCCCGCGTCATTTCCGAGGCGGAGAAGGCCTTTGGCAGCGGCGAGGTGTTCATCGAGAAATGCATCGACAACCCGCGTCATATCGAGGTGCAGGTGCTGGCCGACCATCATGGCGCCGCCGTCCATCTCTTCGAGCGCGACTGTTCCATCCAGCGGCGCCACCAGAAGCTGGTGGAAATCGCGCCCTCGCCCCAACTGGATGATCGACAGCGCCAGCGGCTGGGGGAACTGGCCCTTCGCGCCGTCCGGGCCGTCGGCTACACCAATGCCGGCACGGTCGAGTTTCTGATGGACGAACGCGACGACTTCTATTTCATGGAGATGAACACCCGCCTGCAGGTGGAGCATCCGGTCACTGAAATGGTCACCGGCATCGACATCGTCCAGACGCAGTTGCAAATCACCAATGATCAGCCGCTGCCGTTTCGCCAGGAAGACATCGGCGTCTCCGGCTACGCCATCGAGTTCCGCATCAACGCCGAGGATCCGAAAAACGATTTCCTGCCCAGCTTCGGCAAGATCACGCGCTACTATGCGGCCGGCGGGCCGGGGGTCCGCACCGACGGCGCCATCTACACCGGCTATGTCATCCCGCCCTATTTCGATTCGATGTGCGCCAAGCTGATCGTCTGGGCGCGCGACTGGCCCGGCGCGATCGCTCGCGGGCGGCGCGCGCTGAAGGACATCGGGCTGTTTGGCGTCAAGACCACCCTGCCCTATCATCTGGCCATTCTGGAAACCGACGATTTCCGCGCTGGCCGTTTCGACACCGGCTTCGTCGAGGCGCATCCCGAGCTGACCGACTATGCGCCGGAGCGGCACAACGCCCATATCGCCGCCGCCGTGGCCGCCGCCTACGCCGTTGCCCGAGGACTCTGAGCCATGCCCCGACTGCAGATCACCGACCTGACGCTGCGCGACGCCCACCAGTCGCTGATCGCCACCCGGATGCGCACCGAGGACATGCTGCCGGCCTGCGATCGCCTCGACCAGATCGGATTCTGGTCGCTGGAAGTCTGGGGCGGCGCGACCTTCGACGCCTGCCTGCGGTTTCTCAAGGAAGACCCGTGGGAGCGCCTGCGCCGGCTGCGCGCCGCCCTGCCCGGCACGCCGCTGCAGATGCTGCTGCGCGGCCAGAACCTGCTGGGCTATCGGCACTATGCCGACGACGTGGTGCGCGCCTTTGTGCAACGCGCCGCCGACAACGGCATCGACGTTTTCCGGATCTTCGACGCGCTCAACGACGTGCGCAATCTGGAGACCGCCATCGACGCGGTCAAGCAGGCCGGCAAGCACGCCCAGGGCGCGATCAGTTACACCGTCAGCCCGGTGCATACCGATCGCCAGTTCGTCGAGATGGCGGTCGCCATGCAGGCCATGGGCTGCGACAGCATCGCCATCAAGGACATGGCCGGATTGCTCAAGCCGGATGCCGCGGCATCGCTGGTCAAGGCTCTGGTCGATGCGCTGGACGTCCCCGTGCAGCTCCATACGCACGCCACTTCCGGGCTGGCCGAGATGTGCCAGCTCAAGGCGGTGGAGAACGGTTGCGCCACCATCGATACGGCGCTGTCGAGCTGGGCCGGCGGCGCCAGCCATCCGCCCACCGAGAGCATGGTGGCGGCCTTTAAGGGCACGGCCTGGGATACGGGCCTCGATCTGCGGGCGCTGCAGGAGCTTTCCGACTATTTTCGCGATGTGCGGAAAAAGTATCACCAGTTCGAGAGTGAGCACACCGGCGTCGATACGCGGGCGCTGGTCAACCAGGTGCCCGGCGGCATGATTTCCAACCTCGTCAGCCAGTTGCGCGACCAGCAGGCCGAGGATCGGCTCGATGCCGTGCTGGCGGAGATTCCCCGGGTGCGCGAGGATCTGGGCTACCCGCCGCTGGTCACGCCGACCTCCCAGATCGTCGGCACGCAGGCGGTGCTGAACGTGCTGACCGGCGAGCGTTACAAGACCATCACCAATGAGGTCAAGCTCTACCTCAAGGGGCATTACGGACGGGCGCCGGGGCCGGTGAGCGCCGATCCGCGGCGCAAGGCGATCGGCGACGAAGCCGTCATCGACGCCCGCCCCGCCGATCTGCTCGACGACGAGATGGAGCGTTTGCGCGGCGAGATCGCGGATCTGGCCGAGTCCGAGGAGGACGTGATGATCTACGCCATGTTCCCCGACATCGGCCGCGAATTTCTGCAACAGCGCCGCACCGGCAGGCTGACGCCCGAACCGCTGCTGCCGCCCAACGAATGCGACGACAGCCAGAACAGCGTCATCCCCGAGGAACTGAAAGCCACCATCCACGGCGAGACCTTCCACATCCGCATTCAGGGCGCGGGCCATGTCAGCGACGGTCAGCGCCCCGTCTATGTCACCGTGGACGGCGTGCCCGAGGAGATCCAGCTCGAAGTGCTCAGCGAGTGGCAGCCGCAGGGACAGGCGCGCGCCGGTGACGTGGCGCAACAAGGTCCGCCGCGCGCCTCCGGCCCGGGCGACGTCACCGCCTCCATTCCCAGCACCGTCGTCGAGGTGAAAGTCAAGCCGGGCGACCGGGTCAAGGCCGGCGACCCGGTGGTCATCACCGAAGCCATGAAGATGGAAACCGAGATTCAGGCCCCCATCGCCGGCGTCGTCAGCGAGGTTTTCGTGAGCAAGGGCGACAGCGTGAACCCCGATGACGCGCTGCTGCGAATCGCGCGGGAGGGCGAGTGATGTTGCCGCTGGTGCTGGCCTCCACCTCGCCGTTTCGCGCCGCCCTGCTCGGCAAGCTGGGCCTGCCGTTCGAGACCTGGGCGCCGGACATCGACGAAACGCCCCTGCCCGAGGAGGCGCCGGGCGACATGGTGCGGCGGCTGACGCGGAACAAGGCCCGCGCCGCGATCGAGGCGTTTCCCGAGCATCTGATCATCGCCTCCGACCAGTGCGCGGTGCTCGATGACGAAATCCTCGGCAAACCCGGCAACCACGACAATGCCGTGGCCCAACTGACGCGCTTCGCCGGGCGGAAAGTCAGCTTCCTCACCGGACTGTGCCTGCTGAACAGCGCCAGCGGAGAAGAACAATTGACGGTGGAACCCTTCCACGTCCATTTCCGCCGCCTGACGCCAACGCAGATCGACAACTACCTGCGGGCCGAGACGCCCTACCACTGCGCCGGCAGCTTCAAATCCGAAGGGCTGGGCATCACCCTGTTCGAGCGGCTGGAAGGCGACGACCCGAACAGCCTGATCGGCCTGCCGCTGATCCGCCTGACGGATTTTCTCGCCAATGAAGGCATCCTGCTCCCCTTGCCGCCCGACTGACGGGACCAAGACCCCCGATTCCAGTAAATCGAAGCCGCGACTTCAGTCCCGTAGGCAGCCTCCACTCACCGTGGCAAGCCTGCCAACTCCCGCTGGCGTCAGACCGGAAACCGCGGGTTTGGTGTAAAACCGCTCAAAACCAGACACCTATAAACTAACAGCGCTGGCGCAGACAGCAACCTTTGCCCAAACCCTGGATTCTCGTAGGGCAACCAATCAGATTTCCAGCTTGATTTCTCCCGAAGCGTATTTCCGCAAGAGTGATTGAATAATATTCTGATAGGGAATGCTGACGGCCTTGGCGCGCTGACGGATGCGGATTAGATCACGTTCACTGATCTTGATGGAAATTTGGCGCTTGGTCTCGATTTCCTTGATTGTCTGGGCGGCGGCCTTACGAAGCGTCCCGGCCCGCTCGGGCGCAACGGGTTTGGGAGAGAATTCGTCGGACTCAATCGCATCGATCAGTTCGGCTTCGTAAGCATCTTGCGGGGCAAAGGGATCATTTCGTTTCATGGTGGTTACCCTGGAGATAGCGTTTCGTCAATTTGCGGTTCGGTACCAACGTCTTGAGAAAAATTGTTTCACCATCCGAAACATACGGGCCACATAACAGTAATCACGAATAGCAATAACCATGATCCTCTGATTTGGATACTTTGCGCGATTAGGATGAGGCTCATCGGCCAACAAGCCACCATCGCGAATCGCGGCAGCGGCTTCCTCAAAAGAGACGCCCCTTGTCTCGATCAGCAACAGGTTTTTCTCGAAGCTCCAGTCAAACCTCATGCAAGCCTCAATTGATATATCTGTTGTCATGACATTATATCATCCAAATCATGGGTTGATTGCCGACCTTATGTCGGCGGATCCAGAGTGCGGGACTAAAACCCTGCTTCCCAAAGGCCAACAGGAATTGGGCCTATAGCCCCGACAGGAAAGCGAGAGAACGAATCAAAGACATATACTTCTCGCTATCCATGATTCCGGACCGTTCGCAAACAATCGCGAGGCAAATGCCCCGCAACATCTATCCTGACACAGGGGACCTGAAGCAATGGCTGTCCTCGATTCGCTTGGGCGCTGTGGCGGAATCGTGGACGGGATGCTCCCTGTCGCTGAGATCTACCCTGCTCCGTGACGCTACTCTCGAATAATTGTAAGACGCAACCTCTTATCCCCAACTGAACTACTGGACATGCGAAGCGCCCAAAAAATGGATGTCCATGAATCGCCTCTGCAAGCTTTTTTGGGAACAGGCGAGGCGTGAAACCCCCGCCCCCGTTGTTCTCAATATCTATCTAAAATCTACAGGGCAATCGCGCTTAAATTTGATAGCATAAAAATCAGTAACTTATGATG
>DRPO01000144.1 GCA_011330835.1 Gammaproteobacteria bacterium
ATGGACGGGCTGATGATCCTGCGTCTGATCCGCCAGAAAGGCCTGAAAATGCCGACGGCCATCCTCACCACCAGCAGCAACGAAAACGATCTCATCGAAGCCCTGCGCAGCGGCGCCCAGGGCTACCTCCTCAAGGACATGGAGCCGGACAAGCTGGTCGTCGCGCTATTCGAAATCGTCGCGGGCAAAACCGTGGTCGCGCCGACTCTCACGCCGGTGCTGGCGAAAGTGGTTCAAGGCGAGAGCGTCGAGCCGCAAAAACCCAAGCCGATCGATACCCTGACGCCGCGCGAGACCGAGATCCTCGGCCTGCTCGCCGAGGGTCTGAGCAACAAGATGATCGCCCGCCGCCTGGGCATCTCGGACGGGACCGTCAAGCTGCACGTCAAGGCCATCCTGCGAAAGCTCTCGGTCCACTCCCGCGTCGAGGCGGCGGTGATCGCCGTTGAGCACGGGTTTCGGGCTTCCACCGTCTCCTCCGACGACGATTAACCCCGCATCTTGAGGAACCGACAATGAAAACCTATCGGCAACTGGTCGAAGAGGCCGCTGAATCCGTTGAAGAAATCATGCCCTGGGATCTCGAAGAGATGCTCGCCGGCGGGGAGCCGCCGTTGCTGCTTGACGTTCGGGAACCCGGCGAGTACGACGCCATGCATATCGAGGGCGCGCTCAACGTCCCCCGGGGCGTCCTGGAGCCCGCTTGCGAATATGACTATGACGAAACCGAACCGGCGCTGGTTACCGGTCGGGACCGAAAAATCGTCGTCATTTGCCGGTCCGGGCACCGCAGCGTCCTGGCGGCCCGGGCCATGCAACAGCTGGGTTTTAGCAACGTTATCTCTCTCAAGACGGGGATGCGCGGCTGGAATGACTATGAACAGCCCATGGTCGACAAGGATGGCAAACCCGTGGACATCGAAACGGCGGATGAATTCTTCGAAACCCGGTTACGGCCAGAGCAGGTCGATCCGGCAAGACGTGAGCGGGATCTCTGACCTGACCAGTTTCCCCCCGGTGGCGGACGCGCGCGCCCGGGTCTTGATCCTCGGCTCGATGCCGGGAACGCGATCCCTGCGGGCGCAACAATACTACGCCCACCCGCGCAACGCGTTCTGGCCGATCATGGAAGCGCTATTCGGCATTCCCGCGGATGCGGATTACGCCAGGCGCCTCAGCGGTCTGCGCGAATCCCGAATAGCGCTCTGGGACACGCTGGGGCAGTGCCGTCGGCGGGGCAGCCTCGACAGCCGGATCGACACCGATTCCGAAATCGCCAACGATTTCAACACCCTTTTTCGACAATGCCCGCGAATCAGCCACGTCTTTTTCAACGGCGCCAAGGCGGAAAGCAGTTTTCGCAAGCATGTGCTTCCCGTTCTCGAATCGACGCGGCGAAATCTTCACTACCAGCGCCTGCCTTCCACCAGTCCGGCCCACGCCTCGCTGAGCTTTGATGAAAAACTCACGCGGTGGCGGATCGTCCGGGAGGTTCTTTCAGAGCGAGCCGGATATTCGCCGCCGGACGCGCGCGATCACGACGCACAAGCCTCCGGATCGAAATCCTCGCCGTAGTTGATCGTCACTTCCTGGCGCGGCTTGATGGTCTTGATCGCATACAGGTCGAACCCATCGAACTCCGCGCAAGGGTCGTCGCTGTGATTGAGATAGCGCAACAGGTTCTTGCCGTCGCGGCCGACCCAGTAATCCTCTTCCTCTTCGACCCAAAGCACATAAGCCCCGTTCTCCTCGGTCTCGGGGCCGTCGTAAACGCCGAGGTACTGTCCCGGCTTCAGGGTGCGCCGCGCGTAGAGCCCCTTGCCGTGTATCGGCGAATCGTCCACGTAGAAGAGTTTTTTCAACGCTGAATCTGATTTCATAACCATTCGGACTGCATTCTTGAGCGCGAGAGGCATAAATTATACCTCTTGCGTTCAAGAATACCTCATGCAGGACGCGTAGGTTTTCGTCGAGAGCAAGGCGTAAAAACGCAGGTATAGTGGGGCTATGGCAAGTTTTTACAACGCAGCTATCGGCGAAAAGATGCGTGGCCTGAATGGGGTATTCTTGAACGCAAGAGGTATATCCAAGACGTGAATATTCCCTTCAACTTTTCGGAATCGCGAGCCCAATCGCACTTTTTCCTGGAGACCTGGGTTATTCTGGAAAGATTCTCACAATTGAATCGCAAAGCGTTTCTCCGCGGTAAAACAATCACGTACGATCCATCTCGACAAACAGAGTGGGCCAATGCCTTGAATGGAGTCCGTCTACAGAGGGTGCAAGCTCTTGAGTGATAAATTGAACCTGCAACCCAGGGCTGGGTCGGGGACATGGGCGCAAAGGATGCTGATCATTGCGGCGGTCATGCTGACGCCGGCGGTCGGCTGCGCGGACGCTTACCTTGATGCGCTGAACAGCGCGGCGGGCGGTCTGGAAGTCGATCCCGCAGGCGAAAAAGTCACCGCTGCTTCGAAAACGGGTGACGCCGCCCCGTCTTCAGGCGGAGAAACTCTGCCCGCGGGCATGTCCAAGGACGGTTTCGAGCGCTTTCTGAGGAAACGTTTCTTCGGCAGTTTCGCATTCTATGAGAAGCTGGACAAGGCGGGGAAAAACAAGGTGTTCAAGGCTTACGGCAGCCGACCGGACATGGAATACGTGCGCGAGCAGATCAAGCGCCAGTACTTGAGCCGTTAACCCGCATTTCTCACAGGATTGCGGAGTTCTCGCGCAGGGATTTGATTTCACAGTGGATTTTCTGACTGAGTGGAATACTGGTTGTCTTTCCGAAGGAAGAAAACCCGCTGTGGAATCAAAGACCAAGCGAGAATCCGCGCATCCTGTGGGAAATGTGGGTTAACCCAGATTCTCATCCGCGCAGCAGCGAGAGACCCGCGTTAACCACAACAAATGGAAGGGTAGTGATCATGGGAAAACCTCAATTCATCAGAACGGTCGCCATGGCGAGTATCGCCTTGTTCTCAACCACCGTTCACGCGCTGGACGTCAAGCTCGACAGTGTTCGGGATTCGGTGGAAACCATTCACAACGGACAGGTTGTGAAAGTCATGCGGATCCAGGACACCAATCACAAGATCGCTGGCGGGTTCGCCAAGACCTCGCGCAAGTGCCCGCCTTTCTGCATTCAGCCCACCCATGTGGCGGAGGGCATCAAAACGGTCACTGAAATCGACATCTTCAACTTCATGGAGAACGAAGTGGTGTCGGGCGAGGGCGTTATCGTGGACGCCCGCGTGCCCAGTTGGCATAACAAGGGAACGATCCCCGGCTCCATCAATATTCCATTCACGGTTTTCGAAGCCTCCCCGCATGAGCCGAAGCTGGTTGACGCCCTGTACAAGCTGGGGGTCAGGCGTCGCGGCGAGGTCAACCCGTTCATTCGCACAATGGAAAAGTTCGGCCTGCTCGACGGCGACCTGAAAACGGACGACTGGGACTTTTCGCACGCCAAGCAAGTCATCCTGTATTGCAATGGGCCGTGGTGCGGCCAGTCGCCGCGCGCCATCCGGGCGCTCATCAAGCTCGGTTATCCCAAGGACAGGATCCACTACTACCGTGGCGGCATGCAGCTCTGGCAAATCCTGGGGCTGACCACGATCAAGCCATAGATGCGGGCAAGGATACCCGAGCGCCGGCATCCCTGCCCGCAAGAAGTATACTTCTATTGGGTAGGCTAGAGGATGCCCTCTAGCCCCCCGTTGCCGCAAGGGGGTCAATTCCCCCTATTTACCATCGTGCCCCTTTCAGGCAATGGGCGGCTCCGCGTAGATTGCCCCCGAAGGGGAGTGCTCAGTTGCGCATTACAGGCGG
>DRPO01000145.1 GCA_011330835.1 Gammaproteobacteria bacterium
CCGCCGCCTCCCACAACGCCATCACCGCGAAAACGCCGAAGAAGAAACCAAGACGTATCATCAACTCATGGCCTTGTATCCAGTCATTCCAGGTCATCGGCGAGCGGCCTCCAAAACTTGCTACAATGAATCAACCGACTATTATTCAATAGATCTCTTGAATTATTGAAAGCCTTTTGAAAAACGATGTCAACCGATCATTTCAAACACGACCTGTTCAACCAGTTCGCCCGCGTCGCCAAGGCGATGGCCAACGGCTACCGTCTGGAGCTGCTGGAATTCCTCGCCCAGGGCGAGCGCAGCGTCGAGGCCCTGGCGCGGGTTTCCGGCCTGACGGTCGCCAATACCTCGCAGCACCTGCAACAGCTCAGGCAGGCCGGGCTGGTCGCCAACCGCAAGGTCGGGCACAAGGTGCTCTACCGGCTCAGCGGCGACGATGTCACGGCCCTGCTGGGCTCGCTGCGCGACGTCGCGGAACGGCGGCTGGCCGAGGTCAACCGGCTGGTGGACGATTATCTGAAGGTCAAGGACAGCCTGGAGCCGATTCCGGCCCGGGAACTGCTGAAACGGGTCCGGGAGGGCCTGGTGACCGTGCTGGATGTCCGCCCACCCGAGGAATACGCGGCCGGCCATCTTCCCGACGCCGTCAACGTGCCGCTGGAAGAGCTGGAACAACACCTCGACCAGCTCGACCCGTCGCGCGAGGTGGTCGCCTACTGCCGGGGCCCCCACTGCGTGCTGGCTTTCGATGCGGTCTCGCGACTGCGCGACCGTGGCATCGACGCCCGACGGCTGGATGGCGGGTTGCCGGAATGGCGGCAGCTGGGTCTGCCGGTGGAAACCGCCTGAGCGCATCGCGGACGCGCCTTTCCCCCTCACCCTAACCCTCTCCCCCAAGGGGGAGAGGGGACATTGGGAGCACCACCGTAGCTGTGAGTAATATACGCCAACGACTCGTACCTGAAGACAGGCGCCCAAGGACAGAACCCGGATAGATACCCCATGCCCAGAGTCCCCACAATCCGTCAGCTCCGCTACTTCATCGCCCTGGTCGAGCACCAGCATTTTGGCCACGCCGCCGAAGCCTGCCACGTGTCGCAGTCGGCCTTCAGCGTCGCGATCAAGGAACTGGAGAACCAGCTCGAAGCGCAACTCGTCGACCGCACCAACAAGCAGGTCACGGTCACGGGCGCCGGGCGAGAATTCGCCGCCGGGGCGCGCCGGATTCTCGAACAACTGGAAGCGCTGGTGGACAATGTCGGTGGCCACAAGGGGCCGCTGGAAGGCAAACTTCGCCTTGGCGTTATCCCGACCATCGCGCCCTTTCTCACGCCGCCGCTGCTCAAGGCCGCCCGCCAACGCTACCCGGACCTCAAACTCTATCTGGTCGAGGACATCACCCGGCGGCTTTACGAAAGGCTCATGGCCGGAGAAATCGATCTGATACTGCTCGCCCTGCCCTATGAACTGCGCGGCGTCGAAACCCTCAGCCTGTTCCACGACCCATTCCATCTCGCCTGGCATCGGGACAGCACGCTCATCACAACGGAACGACACGACCCCGAGCAACTCCCCAAGGATGCAATCCTGCTGCTCGAAGACGGGCACTGCCTGCGCGACCACGCCATCAGCGCCTGCCGCCTGCGCGATCAGGACAAGGTATCGCGCTTTGCCGCCACCAGCCTGATCACCCTCATCCAGATGGTCGATGAAGACCTCGGCGTCACCTACCTGCCGGAAATGGCCATTGGCTCCAGCCTGCTCAGTCAGACCGACATCAAAACCGAAAAACTCGGCGACGACAGTTACCGCGAAATCGGTCTGGCCTGGCGCAAGAACAGCGCTCGCGCCGCTGAATTCGAGCTGTTAGGAGAACTGGTCGAGGCGTCCCGCCGGGCGCCGGTAAGTCGGTGACGGAATTCTCGACATCGTTGCCGGCAGAAGGCGTTGGGTATTTCGTTGGGGTTCTGTTGTTTCCCGGTAAGCCAGTTTTGTGGCGGGTTTCGCGCCCCGATAGTTCGGACTTCTTCTCCGGCTTACGGCGCGAGGGCGCGAGTGACTTTTCTTTGCTCGCCCAAAGAAAAGTCACCAAAAGAAAGGGCGCCCCCGTCGCCCGCCTGTTCCCGCCTCGCCAGCGCGCCTTGGTCGGTCGGCTTGTACGCGCATCCCTGCGCGAACAAGCCTCAATCGGACTTCCTGTCCGATTGCCCGAGTCGGCGCGCTGCCGAGGCGGGGCGGGCGAAGGGGGACAAAGAGCCTGACGGCTC
>DRPO01000146.1 GCA_011330835.1 Gammaproteobacteria bacterium
CCGAAGTGGTTCTGGATGGGTTGATCTATCGTTCCGCTGGCTTGACCCTGAACTGGCATGTGCCGGCAGATCAGGAAGATGTGAAAGAGGTACAAAATATTAAGTTTGCCTGGCGCTGCCAAAAATGCGGAGACAGTGGAACCACCCACAGTTTCCATGAGTCTGGCGTTTGCCCGAGTTGCGGCGCCGATATCAAATCGGGAAACCAGAGGCAGTTCATTGAACCCGCCGGGTTCGCGGTGGATTTTTATGAAACTCCCAACAACAATGTGGATAATCAGCAATTTGTGCCGGTGGAATCTCCCTGGATCGCGCTGGACAGCGACTGGCTGTCATTGCCTAATCCGGATCTGGGACGTTTCCGCACCACAACCAAGGGGCACATCTTTCACCAGTCCCGTGGTATCAATGGAACAGGCTATGCACTTTGTCTGGAATGTGGTCGCACCGAGCCCATGACACCAGACGGTGTTATGCCAGAACGTTTCGCCAAGCCTCATCGCAAGCTGCGGCGCGGCAAGGACGATGCGCCCGAATGTCCGGGTAGCAACGATTCCTGGAAGATCAAGGAAGGCATTACCTTGGGGCATGAAACCTGGACTGATGCCTGTGAATTCCAGTTGAAAAGTACGCAAGGGCATTGGTTAAACGACAAAGTCGCCGCAATAACGCTGGCAGTCGCACTCCGTGATGCGCTTGCCGAGTTAATCGGGGTGGAAAACACCGAGCTGGCATGCGCGACTAGGCAGGTGAGAACGGATGAGGGCGGGTTGTGCCGCGCCATCGTCCTGTTCGACCGTTATGCCGCTGGCTATGCATCCAGTGTTCCCCGCTATCTCAGGGAGTTGTTTCACAAGGCACGAGCGAAATTACTGTGTTCAAACGACTGTGACAGCGTCTGCCCGCATTGCGTACTCGATTTTGATCAGCGCTTCGCTGTGGAGGATATGGATCGCCATAAAGCTTTGGATTTTCTCACCGAACAATGGGTCACTGGTTTCCGGGTACCTGAGCAATATGCTTTTTTTGGTGAACAATCGCAGCCGGATTTCAGCCCACTGCTGGAATCGATCTGGAGCGCTGTGGCTAAAGGCGCGGTGAAAGCCATACGGCTCCAGACGGGAGGCGAGCCTGACCAATGGGACATCGCCCTCTCACCGCTGCGACAGCTCGCCTACCAGATCGCATCGAAAGGCGTTCAAGTTTCTATTCTGACGCCAGCATCGGTGCTTGAACAACTCGATGAGACAGAACGCAATTTGTTGGCCAGTCTGGCCGATGCCCCCGATATTGAGGTCTATGCACTGGAAGCACCGGTGCGCTGCGGTGAAGGCTGGTTGTTAGTCGAGACCCTCTCCACTGAGACAGAACGCTGGGCTGGCGACACGCAAAGCAGCCTGGTCTTCGGGCCTGACTGGGGGCAGGTGGAAAACCTGCTGGTTAGCGCCAGGGAACCAGAAGCGCCGGCCCTAGATGCCACACGGATCGACGCGGACACGTTGCGACCGGTTGCGACGGTGCTTGGAGATCGAGAGCTAGAAATCGGAGGGGAACTCAACGGCAAGCTCAAGACATTTGGCAAGCGGTTTTGGAACTATTTGGGCAAAAAACACGAGCCGGTGCAGATGCAATTGGACGCAACGGATCCGGTCACGTTCATCCGCTACCAGGATCGCTACTTCTTCTCCCCCTTATCTGTCAGACTGTTATTCGAGATCGTAAAGGCCTTGCGAGCAAGGGTGGGAGAGGAACGGTGGCCGTTGCCTACACTGGAAATTGAAACCCTCGAGTGCCGTCCAAGAACAAGGCGTAATGGCCCGCCACAGCGATTTCTCTGGTCCGACTGGGACAATAACGCCACACGCACTGAAGTTATCAAGTCCCTTTTTAATGGGATTGATGCACGTCCTCGGATTAAGCTCAACAGCCTCCACCAACAGGCCCATGGACGTATGCTGGAGATCGTTTTTTCCTCGGGAAAAAGCCTTCGAATACGTTTCGATCAAGGTGTGTCCTATTGGCGTGTCGCTCGATCTGTTGATTCCCATAGTAAAGCCTTTAACTTTTCCGAAACGGATTCCAAACGGCAGGTGGCGAGGCTAATGCGTGCCGATGTGAACTTGGAAGGCGCTGAACAAAAGACCCAATTGTTTATAAAAGTAGTTACTGCTAAGCCCGACTGATACATTCGATAGAACAGAAGACAGTGAGAGATGGCAACAAAACCCAAGCGGAAGTACAACTTCAGGCGATTATTCGTGACAACTACCATGATCAGGTGGAACCTACATCTTCACCACCGCCATGCCCCCCCCGCTCTGGCCGCCGCCCACCAGCGGGGGCAGGTCGATGCGCTGGTTGAGGCTTTGGTGGGCTTTGCCGGACGTTTGACAGGCGAGATCCAACCGGGAAATGCCCGCGCTCCGTAGGGCTGAACCCCCGCACTATGTGCTGGATGTTGGAGATAATCTCGGGAACCCACGAACTTGGCTTCCGGTCGAAGGACTCCTAATAGCGAACTATCGGCGAAAAAAATACGCGAACAGATCAGGTCTCCGAATCGTGGACATCCGCTGTCCCCGAATGGCCACGTTTTTTGATGTAATTTAACAAGACATTGTTCATGTGAGACTGCCAGCCGGGACCGTCCTGCTTGAATGCATCGATAACTTCTTTATCAAACCGGATGGTTGTCGAAACCTTGTTGCTACCCGCGGGCCTTCCTGGGCCGCGTTTTGTCGCTGCGGCGCCGCGGCGGGCCTGTTTGAACATGGCATCAGTCCATTCGGGGTTTTCCTCGTCAATCCTTTCGGGATCAGGTTGCTTGTTCATAACGTTTCACCTCGCGCTTGTTCGCCTTGCGCAGGCTGATCACAAGGTTTATTGTAGTAACAAATATTGAGAATACAAACGAAACCCGGATCCACCTTTTCTCACGGCATGCGCGGATTCTCATTCAACCTGTTGGTTCCCCGCATCAAATAATCCCCCGCGCCGCCATCGACACGGTCTCGTCGCCGACGACGATGTGATCGAGCACGCGAACGTCGATCAGGCTCAGGGCCTCGCGGATGCGCGTGGTGATGCGGTGGTCGGCCTGGCTGGGCTCGGCGTTTCCGGAAGGGTGGTTGTGGGCGAGGATGATCGCGGCGGCGTTGTGGTGCAGCGCGCGGCGGACGATCTCGCGGGTATGGACGCTGGCGCCGTCGATGGTGCCGCGAAACATTTCCTCGAATTCGATCAGCCGGTGGCGGGTGTCGAGGAACAGGCAGGCGAAGACTTCGTAGGGATAGTCGCGCAGTCGGTGCTGAACGTAGGAGGCGGTGCTCTCCGGCGAGGTGAAGGCGTCCCCACGTTGCAGTTTTTCCCGCAGGTAGCGCCGCGCCATCTCGATGACGGCCTGTAGCTGGACGTACTTGGCGTCGCCCATGCCCTTGTTGGCGCAAAACGCCTCCCGATCCAGACTCAGCAGGCCGCGCAGGCCACCGTTGTTCTCCAGCAGCTCGCGGGCGAGGGCGACGGCGCTTTTCCCCTGAATGCCGGTGCGCAGAAAGATCGCCAGCAACTCGGCGTCGGTCAGCGCGGAAGGCCCTTGCCCCAACAGTTTTTCGCGCGGTCGCTGATCCGCCGGCCAGTCGGTGATCGCCATTTAGAGTCCGTTCTTCGTGGAGAAACGAGCGGAAGGCTATCAGGGATCCGGGTCTGGCTCTTCCCGTTGGTTCACGCTGCGATGTAATCGGCGTTGGCGCTTACGTATGGAGATCACCCGGCATGACGTAATCATAATACGCCCATATCGGAAAGATTTAACCACAGAGGACACAGAGTACACAGAGGACAGGAACGGGAAAGACTGGAGAGGTTCCGCATAAATTAAGATACTGAAAATAAGGAAGTTTTATTACTTATGTGGAGGCTCTGGAGCTGAAAATCGGTTTGCAGAGTGTTTGAACATTCTCGAAATGAAATCTCTGTGTTCTCTGTGTCCTCTGTGGTGAACAAGTCAGGCTGGAAAACCCAAGCTACTGAAAATTCACCGCTCGTGTTGGATGGCCTAAAAAAGATGGATGTTATCTCTTCTTGCGTGCAAGAAGTATGTTGGGCCCCCTTCGAGTGTTGTGGCGCCCGCTGCGAAGGGTATTATTACGCCATGAATCATCGAAAGATTTTGCTCGGCGTCAGTGGCGGGATCGCGGCGTACAAGGCGGCGGAGCTGACCCGCTTGCTGGTGCGCCGGGGCGCCAGCGTTCGCGTGGTGATGACCCGAGGGGCCCAGGCATTCGTTACGCCAATGACCTTTCAGGCGTTGAGCGGCGAAGCGGTGCGAAGCGAGCTGTTCGATGACGCTCACGAGGCAGCGATGGGGCATATCGAGCTGGCTCGCTGGGCGGATGCGGTGCTCATTGCGCCGGCTTCGGCCAACGTGCTGGCGCGGTTGGCTGGCGGTATGGCGGACGATTTGTTGACGACCCTGTGTCTGGCGACGCCGGCGCCGGTGGCGGTGGCGCCGGCGATGAATCAGCAGATGTGGCGCAATCCGGCCACGCAGGCCAATGTCGCCCTGTTGCGCGAGCGCGGGACGCATGTTTTCGGCCCGGCGACGGGCGAGCAGGCTTGCGGAGATATCGGGCCGGGGCGGATGCTGGAGCCGCCGGCGTTGCTCGAAGCCTTGTCTTCCTTGCTGGCGTCTCCGGCGCTGGCGGGCAAGCGGGTGCTGGTGACCGCCGGGCCGACGCGCGAGCCGCTGGATCCGGTGCGTTTTCTCAGCAATCGCAGTTCGGGCAAGATGGGGTTCGCGGTGGCCGAGGCGGCGGCCCGCGCGGGCGCCGATGTCGCCTTGATTGCGGGGCCGGTCGCGTTGCCCGACCCGGGTCTTGTGAAGCGGGTCAACGTTGAAACCGCCGCTGAAATGCATACTGCGGCGCTTGAGCATCTTGACAATGTCGATGTGTTCATCGCGACCGCCGCCGTCAGCGACTACCGCCCGGCGGCGACCGAGAGGCGCAAGATCAAGAAAGACCAGGCTACCCTGCAACTTTCGCTGACGCGCAATCCGGATATTCTGGCCGAGATCGCCAGCCGCGACGACGCGCCGTTCTGCGTCGGTTTCGCGGCGGAAACCGACCGGCTTGAGGAATACGCCCTGGCCAAGCTGCGGGACAAGCGGCTGGACATGGTGGCGGCCAATCCGGTGGGCGACGGGCAGGGTTTCGATAGCGACGATAACCGGTTGATCGTGTTCTGGCCGGAAGGCCAGCGCGAATTCCCGCTGCAATCGAAAACGTCGCTGGCCCGTGAACTGATTGATCTGATTGCCGAACGGTTGGAGCGAAAAGATGAAGAAAATTGATGTCAGGATTCTCGATGAGCGCGTCGGTCGCGAGTTTCCGTTGCCGGAGCATGCGACGCCGGGTTCCGCCGGCATGGATCTGCGAGCCTGTCTCGACGAGCCGCTGACGCTGGCGCCAGGGCAGACGGAGCTGATTCCCACCGGCCTGGCGATCCACATTGGCGATCCGGGGCTGGCGGCGACGATCCTGCCGCGCTCGGGACTGGGCCACAGGCACGGCATCGTGCTCGGGAATCTCGTCGGGCTGATCGATTCGGACTATCAGGGGCAGCTCTATGTCTCCTGCTGGAACCGGGGCGCCGAGTCGTTCACGATCCAGCCCGGTGAACGAATCGCCCAACTGGTAGTCTTACCGGTTGTGCAGGTGGAATTGAACGTGGTGGAGGATTTTTCCGCCAGCGAACGCGGCGAAGGTGGATTTGGACACACCGGCAAGCACTGACAGCGCAAGCCGGGGGCGATTCCCGGACGCCCGGATGCTAGACAACGACAACAGTTTGAGTGGTGATGACGGATCAACTTCCTTCGCTGACGGTATTCAGGCGCTATGACATTCGCGGCATTGTCGGTTCAACCCTGACGCCGGAAATCGTCGGCAATATCGGTCGGGCCTACGCTTCGCGGCTGCGCGAACTGCGGCAATCCCAGGTTATCGTCGCCCGCGACGCGCGTCTCAGCAGTCCCGGATTCGCGAGGGCGTTTATCGAAGCGCTTCTGGCCTCGGGCATCGACGTGATCGATCTGGGCGCGGCGCCAACGCCGGTCGCCTATTTCGCCACCCACGAGCTGAACATTCCCAACGCCGCGATTATCACCGGCAGCCACAATCCCAGCGACTACAACGGCCTGAAGCTGACCGCCCGGGGGCGTCCGTTGCACAGCGAAAAGCTTCGCGAACTCTACGAGCGTATCCGGGCCAGCCGCTATGTCGATGGCGAGGGGCGACTGACCGAGCTGGACATTATTCCCCGCTATCTGCGACGCATCGTGGGCGAGATACAACTGGCCAGACCTTTGCGGATCGTCGTCGATGGCGGCAATGGCGTCGCGGGCGCGACCGCGACGGAACTCTTCCGCCAGTTGGGCTGCGACGCGACCCCGATCTACTGCGAGCCGGACGGCCATTTCCCGAATCACCACCCCAATCCTTCCGATCCCGCCAACCTCGATAGCCTTATCGAGCGCGTGCGTTTCGGCGGCTTCGACCTTGGCCTGGCGTTCGACGGGGACGGTGACCGGCTTGGCGTGGTCGATTCGTCCGGCGAGATCATCTGGCCCGATCGCCTGATGATGCTGTTCAGCCGAAACATACTCCAGCGCCACCCCGGCGGCAGAATCGTTTTCGATGTCAAATCCAGCCGGCATCTCGAAGCGGAAGTCGCCCGGAGCGGCGGCGAGCCCGTCATGTGGGCCTCCGGCTACTCGCTGATCCGCCAGAAAATCTCCGAGGTCGACGCCATCTTCGGCGGCGAACTCAGCGGCCACCTGTTTTTCCGCGACCGTTGGTACGGCTTCGATGACGGCCTTTACGCCGGCGCCCGGCTGCTGGAAATCCTCGCCTCCGAATCGCGCGACAGTCACGCCGTATTCGCCGACCTGCCCAACGGCGTCAACACCCCTGAAATCATGGTCGCGTTCGAATCGGAGAGCCGGCTGCGCGCCTTCATGGAAGCCCTGATGAGCGGCAAGAACGGATTTGGCTCGGCCCGGGTGCAGCGCATAGACGGATTGCGGGTCGACTATGACGATGGCTGGGGGCTGGCCCGTGAATCCCACACCACGCCATCGCTGTCGCTCCGTTTCGAAGGGGAAACGGATTCGGCGTTGCAGCGCATCCAGGCCGATTTCAAGCGCCGGCTGCTGGCTGTCGAACAAGATCTGAAGCTGCCGTTTTGACTGGCGTTGCTGGCCCGCATGATGTTGGGCGCGCTACGCTTACTGGACGGAATCGAGAAACGCCCGTATGTCCGGCGATTCCAGCACCAGCTTTTTCCCGGCGGCGATCAGCCGGTCCACGGCGTCTCGCGTCAATGAAAAGGTGGTCGGTTGCAGACGCAGGAAACGCCGTTCCTTTTCATCCTTGAGGTGTTGCAGCCCGGCGTTGACGAAGTAGAACTCCGGTTCCGCGTCACAATGTTCAGCGCCGCAGCGGGCGACCCGCATGGCTTCCCGCCAGCGTTCCACCGCCTCCCTGAACAGCTTGAGCGTGTCGGCGTTGTACCGGTTGACCTGGATGGTCGTGGCGATGTCCACCGTATCGATGACGGGCGGCGGATTCTTTCGCTGATTGAGCCGGACATCCGGCATGGCGGAGGCGTTGACGACGATCACCAGGATTCGGGCGATTTCATCGTTCAGCAGCCTCGATGGGTCGGCGAAGCCGACGCGGTGGTGAAAGCGGACCCGGTCGATGATGGCGCGCAGCCCCAGGTTGTCGGCCAGGCCGCCGTCGAGCAGGTGGATGTAAGGGCGTTCGAGGATGTTCTGATAGGCGGCGATTTTTCGCGCCAGCGGCAAGCGTTCATCTTCATCATCATTTGCCGCGAGGACGGAGCCGACCCACGCCGGCGTCTGGTAGCCGCAACCGCCGGCGTAGTTGAACAGCGTGACCGGAGAAAAGATGCCGGGCACCGCCGATGACGCGGCGACGGCTCGCGACAGGGGAAAACTGTCGAGGTCGGCGCACAGCAGGTCGAAATGCGGCGCATCGAAGGTGAAACTGTCGCCGAGCGTCATGTCGGTGGCGTTGATCAGAATTTCCGGTCCTTGTCGCCGGCGCAGATCCGCGAAAGTCGCCTTGTTGAACAGGATGTCGTCGTAGTGATCCTTGGCCAGCTCGCTGCGATCGTAATAGGGCGACCAGAGACGGGCCCAGTTGAGCGGGTTGATGATTTTTTTCACCAGATCGCTCTCGATATCCCGATACAGGAAACGATCGCGAAACTCGTCGAGCGCCGCGCCGCCATGCAGCCCGAACCAGGCCGCGGTAAAGCTGCCGCCCGAGACGCTGGAGACCAGGTCGATCTCATCGATTAGCCGGCGCTGTCGGCCATGCCAGTTGATTTTCAGGTTCGCCATCGCTTCCAGCGCGCCCAGCGCCAGCGCCGAAGCGCGGGAGCCGCCGCCGGAAAACGCCGCCACGACCAGCAAATCGCTGGCTCTGTCGGGTTTATTCAGCGAAACAGGCGGATTGGCGTCGGGTCGGGACTGGTTGACCGTAAAATGGGCGCAGCCGGAGAGTAGCGACAGCGTGGTCAACAGCGCGGCGACGCCCAGCCCGAATTTTTGGAACATGTCGGTCATGGGAAAAACCATTCACCTCTCGGGCGCAAGAATACCTCATTCCAACGCAGGGAACTGGAAAGCGCGCGGGGGGGTCAAAACAGCTACACTCTGGTAGTGTGTCGATGAATCCCCTCCCTTGGAGGGAATAAAGGAATCAACAAAATGACAAGTACGATCAAGAGAATACTGGCGGGGGGATTGGTGATGATGACTCAGACGGCCCTGGCGCTGAGCGTGGTGTCCCGGGGCGACGATGTGCTGATTCGCGGCGCGGTTTCGCCCGGTGGTCTGACGGCGGACATCCGGCTGGTCGAAACCGGCCCAGCGGGACAGACTCGCCTGGTGCCGCTCAAGGAGGCCGTTGGCGTTCAGGTCGAGGTCGAAGGCCCGGATTTGCGAATTCACAACGCAACCGGAGGCGGGCGTTACCAGGCGCTGTCGATTGAGCGTAACGAGAACGGCAATCATCAGCGCATGCGCATTGGCATAGGCGGCGAGGCGACGCATCCCCGGCCCCCCGGGCGCGGCGCTGAAAGCGGGCAACGTCCGCCGTTGCCGGGCGCGCCGCCGCGTCATGTTCCCGGTCAGCGACACGACGCGACCAGCGTCAGCCATTGGCTGAACGAGAAAGTCGCGAATCAGGATTATGTGGGCCGGAATCTGGCCGGCTCATCCAGCGTCAACAGTCGCTTCGAAGAGACGCGATTTTCCAGGGCCAATCTGGCTGGCGCGCAAATGACGAATACCTGGTTTGTTCGCTCCGACCTGCGGGGCGTCAATCTGGGCGGCGGTCGTCTGGTCAATGTCCGTTTCGATGCTTGTGACTTGCGCGGCGCGAATTTCCGCGATGCGCGACTGGTCAATGTGAAATTCGGCGACTCCGATCTGAGCGGCGCGGCGTGGGTGGATGGCCGGACGTGCCTTCCCGGCTCCGTCGGATTTTGTCGCCTGAAGGGTGCGTCCTGAAAGGGGTGTTCTTGGTCGCAAGAGGTATAGCTTGGGGCTCCGCCCCAGCCCTCCCCCGCAAAGCGGGGAAGAGGGGTGAGCCAATCAGTTGTTCTCGATGACGATTTTCGGGAACTTGGCCTTGTAATCCTTGGCTTGCAGGGCCAGTCGCGCGGCGGTCTTGCGGGCGATGTCGCGATAGATTCCCGCGATGCGTCCTTCCGGCTCGGAAGCGACCGTGGGGTGGCCGCTGTCCACCTGTTCGCGGATGGTGATGTCCAGCGGCAGCGATCCGAGCAGATCGACGTTGTTCTCCTTGGCCATGGCCTGGCCGCCGCCAGCGCCGAAGATGTGTTCTTCGTGACCACATTTCGAACAGATGTGGGTGCTCATGTTTTCGATGATGCCGAGCACCGCGACTTCCACCTTTTCGAACATCTTCAGTCCCTTGCGGGCGTCGAGCAGGGCGATGTCCTGTGGCGTGGTGACGATGACCGCGCCGGAGACCGGGATCTTTTGCGACAGGGTGAGCTGGGTGTCGCCGGTGCCGGGCGGCAGGTCGACGATCAGGTAGTCCAGGTCTTTCCATTGGGTGTCGCGCAATAGTTGTTCCAGCGCCTGAGTGACCATGGGGCCGCGCCAGATCATGGGGGTGTCTTCATCGATGAGGAAACCGATCGACATGGCCTGGATGCCGTAGTTTTCCATGGGCTCCAGGGATGTGCCGTCTTCGGAGGAGGGCTGGCCGGTAATGCCGAGCATGCGCGGCTGGCTGGGGCCGTAGATGTCGGCGTCCAGCAGGCCGACTTTCGCGCCCTCGGCGGCCAGCGCCAGCGCCAGGTTGACCGAAGTGGTGGATTTGCCGACGCCGCCCTTGCCCGAGGCCACGGCGATGATGTTTTTGACGTTGGGCAAGGGCTTGAGGTTTTTCTGTACGGAATGACTGACGATTTTCCAGGATACATCGACTTCCACCGAATCGACGCCGGGAAGCGCGGCGATCTTGTCGCGGATCATGTCGGCGAACTCAGACTGAAAGCTTTCGGCGGGATAGCCCAGCTCGATCTTGATGCCGACCTTGCCGCCATCGACGGTGATGTCCTTGACCTCTTTGGCCTCGACAATGTTCTTGTCGAGGTTGGGGTCGATGATCTCTTTCAGCGCGGTTTCCACCTGATCGCGTGTCAGTTCAGCCATACCAGTTCTCCGGAATCTCATAAAAATCTGCGGTCGCGCATTCTACACGAAGCGCCTTGTTGCAATACAGTTCCGTGTTATCCATCGGGTAATCGGTTAGGGGGGCGGGGACTCCTATACTTCTCGCGTTCAAGAATACCCCGTTCAGGGTGCGTGGATTTTCGTCGAGAGCAAGGCGCAAAAACGCAGGCATAGTGGGGCTACGTCAAGTTTTTGCAACGCAGC
>DRPO01000147.1 GCA_011330835.1 Gammaproteobacteria bacterium
AAAAACTTGACGTAGCGCCACTATGCCTGCGTTTTTACGCCTTGCTCTCGACGAAAACCTACGCACCCTAAATGGGGTATTCTTGAACGCAATAGGTATAGAGCTATAGCTTGCCCCTGTCGTTCCCTCAGAGTCGTAGGTCGTCACAGGTGTTATGGCCGGTGACTGACGACAACCGACTGAACCATTGGATCAAGCAAAATGATGTCCGACAGGCGAGCAAGCCGGTAGAGGGTCTTCCATAAGGGGGGGAGGACAGTCCGCCATCACTTGTAGTGATAGCCAGGATTGAAAAAGCAAGCGGGGCAGACGCCACTCAAGACCCATGCCCGACACCGTCCATGGATTTTGTTGACGGGGCGGATTTTTTGGCCGGAGGGTTGACACGGCTTCTCATATCAATAGTTGCAAAAGTACTTGCGCCCAGTATCCCGATATGCGGTTTCCCCCCTCACCCTAACCCTCTCCCCCAAAGGGGAGAGGGGACTATTGGGAGCGCCAGCGTGCCTGCGAGAATATAAGCAACGATTAATAGAAGGGTGGATCAAGAAGCGAAGCGACGGATCCACCGAATATCCCCCGTAAAACGGTGGATCCGCTTCGCTTGATCCACCCTACGCTGTTCGAGCCTCTCGTCATTCCCGCGAAGGCGGGAATCCAGTAGCCCAACTTGGATTCCGGGTCTTCGCTCCACTCAGCCCGGAATGACGGGAGGGGGCTACCCGATCGGGCGCTTGCGCATGTTGTTCAGGGTGATACGGTATGCGGCAAATGAAGTCATCATGGTTGGGCTGAATGGAGAAACGTACGTCAAACGGGATAACCCTGGATTGCGTTGGCTTGATCCCGGCGGCGGGGCGGGGGACGCGGCTGGGTGAACAATCGCTGAGCAAGGAGGTCTTGCCGCTACCCGATGAATGCGGCCCGCCGGGCGAGGATCGGCGGGTTTCGGATTGTCTGCTGGAAGGTTTCCGGCGGGCGGGCATCGAGCAGGTTTTCTGGGTGATTCGGGAGGGTAAGTGGGATATCCCACGCCATTACGGAGATGGCCGCTCCCGGGACATGGCGTTCGCCTGGGTGATGATGGACGCTCCGTGGGGAACGCCGTTTTCGCTGGATCAGGCCTGGCCTTTCATAAAGGACAAGACGGTGGCGCTGGGGTTTCCCGATATTCAATTCAGGCCGCTGGTCGTCTACGCCCGGTTGCTGGAACAGTTGCGCTGTTCGGATGCCGATGTGATGCTGGCCGCCTTCCCCGCCGACAGGCCGGACAAGTTCGACATGCTCGATATCGACGGGCAAGGCCGGGTTTTGGAAATTCAAATCAAGCCGCCGCGCACGGAGTTGCAATACTGCTGGGCGAATGCGGTGTGGAAGCCGGCTTTTAGTCGCTATATGCACCAATTCATTCAGCAGGCGCTGGATGAGTTCGATCTGTCGCGTCATCCCGAAATCTACGTGGGGACCGTGTTGCAGATGGCGATGGCTGAAGGATTCAGGGTCGAGGCCGTGCGGTTTCCCGAGGGCCGGGTGCTGGACCTGGGCACGCCGGAGGATTTTTCCCGGGTGGCGGGCTTCGAAGCAGGGACTGGCGGAGCTACGTAGGGATCGATGCGCCAACGGACGGGGAGCGCCGGCATCCCTGCCGGCAAAGGCGTTGGAACTATCATGGTGGTTGCCGTTTTTCCGTAAGCCAGTTACGGGGCGGGTTTCGCGCCCTGATACCTCGGACTTCTTTTCTGGCTCATGGCGCTCGGGCGCGAGTTACTTTTCTTTGCTCGCCCAAAGAAAAGTAACCAAAAGAAAGGGCGCCCCCGTCGCCCGCTTATTCCCGCCTCGCCAGCGCGCCTTTGTCGGTCGGCTTGTACGCGCATCCCTGCGCGGACAAGCCTCAATCGGACTTCCTGTCCGATTGCCCGAGTCGGCGCGCTGTCGAGGCGGAGCGGGCGAAGGGGGAGGAAAAGCCTTACGGCTCGTCGGGCTTCGCCCGACATCGCCTGGGTTTGGGATTCTTCTGAGTCTTGCGCTTGAGCTTGCCCTGGGCGCGACGGCCTTGTCGCGCTGGGTGGGAGAAATGCGGTCTAAACTTGACGATTCCCCGAAAAATACCGCGTATTCAGGCTGGCGAACAGGTTACGGGGCAGGATGTCGTCGCTGAGCCCGCCGCTGTTGTTTTTGTCCCAGTGCCAGGTGTTGCCGGTTTCGCTGACCTGGCTGCAGGAGCCGCGATCCGCCCAGAAGGGGTTGGCGACGTCGTCGGCGCGGATGGCGTAGGCTTCGTTGCCGGTGAGAGCGATCGAGTGGCATTCCAGCGTTTCGGAGTAGTCGAACACCATGATGCCGCCGCCGGGGGTGGGGTTGTGCTCCCGGTTGTAGGGGTGTTTCGACAAGCCGAGGGCGTGTTCCAGCGGCAGGTAGATCCGGTTGCCGCTGATGTCGTAATCATGGCCGCCGGCGACGCCGATGCCGATGGACTGCATTCTCACGCAGGTGTTGTTGCGGATCTTGACATGGTGGGCGTAAAGCGTGGTTGCGCCCACGGCGTCGCCAACGATGATGCCGGTGCCGGTGCTGGAGCCGGGGGTGTCGCCGCGCAACTGGTTGCCTTCGATGACTGCCCAGGAGGAGGCGACGCCGCCGGAATTCCAGAAGCTGATGCAGTCTTCCAGGTAGGGGGCGTTGGCGCCGGAGTTGTCCACGATGTTCCAGGAAACGGAGTTGCCCGGTCCGGTGACGTTGATGAAGGACACCGCGTTTTGCGCCCAATAGGCGCCGTAGCCGTGATTGAGCACCGCGATCTGGCCGATATCCTTGAATTCGTTGTGATCCACGCGGATGATCGAGGATTCGCTGACGCGGATGGCCTGGCCGCAATTGACGAAACGATTGCCGTGGATCTTGATGTCGGCGGCGTTGTCCACCCGGATGGCCCAGCGGGCGTTTTCGAACAGGCAGTCGGTGATTTCGATATTCAGACGCTGGTTGGGATGATCGCCGCGAATGTGGATGGCGTAACTGCCGTCGTCTAGCACATCCTTGAAATGTTTCCCGGAGATCACGACATTGGCGTCGCTTGCGGTGAGCGTCAGGGGAGCGCTGGGCGTGAGCGGCGTCGTTGGCTCTCCAGTCAATGTGATTCCTCGCCCGGCGGCTTCGTCCGGGTTCTCGAGACGTTCGCCAAAGTCGCTGGACAGGGCGATGCGTCTGGAAATGGCCGTCGAAAGCGCGGGGGTGGTCAGGGCGGTCAGGGCTAACAGAAATTGTCTTCGATTCATAAAACCTTTCTTCATGATTGTTGGTATGGGATAGCGTGAGCTGCCCTGCGTCGCTATGTCCTGTGAATTATGGCGGAAAATGGGGGGCGGGTGAGGACCGCTTGCCGGCAAATTTGTTCCGCCATGGCGCCATTGGTCGGGAAATGGGGAATTCTGTGAACCGTGTCTCCCTCGAAGCGGTCCGCGCCATCGGGTAAACTGGCGCATTCTTTCCAGAGGGCGCGCCGTCATGACCGAATCTGTTTTTCAGGCCGCGCTGGCCGTGCTCGAATGTTGTGATGTCGAGGCCAAATGTCAGGGCGCCGGGAGGCTGTTGAAGCGTTTCCTGGCCAATGAGTTGACGCTGGACGCCGCCGATCCGCCGAAGGCGATACCGGAGCCGGGTCGACCGGGCAGGCCGGAGTTGGTTTCGCCCCGTGATCTGCCCCGGCGCGGGCTGGCCAGCCGGGAGGGGCGGGCCGCGTTCATTCATGCGCTGGCGCATATCGAGTTCAACGCGATCAATCTGGCGCTGGACGCGGCCTACCGGTTTAGGGGGCTGCCTTGGGCGTTTTATCGGGACTGGTTGACCGTGGCGGCGGAAGAAGCTCGTCATTTCCAGCTGTTACAGGCCCGGTTGCGGGAACTGGGGAGTGAGTATGGCGATTTCCCGGCGCACAACGGACTCTGGGATATGGCCGTGAAAACCGATGATGATGTGCTCAAACGCATGGCGCTGGGACCCCGGCTGTTCGAGGCGCGCGGGCTGGATGTCACACCCGGCATGATGAAACGACTGAAGGCGGTGGGCGATTTCGAGACGGCGGCTTGCCTGAAGGTGATCTACGAGGATGAGATTGGTCATGTGCGCATGGGCAGCGAATGGTTCGTCGCCGCCTGTCGCGAGCGCGGCGTCGAGCCGGAGGCCGAATTTCTCAGGCTGGTGAAGGCGAATTTTCCACGCCAGTTGCGAGGCGAGCTGAACCATGAAGCCAGGCTCGCGGCGGGATTTTCCCGAGATGAGCTGGCGTCTTTTAGAGGTGTGTAAATAACCATGATCTGGAAAGTTCTTCAGTCTGTCGCCATTATTCTATTGCTTGTTCCCGCTTCCGCCTGTACATCGCGGACTGCGCCGCAAGAACCTGTCGAATTGAAAGCGCGGGTATTTCTTTTTCAGGAACAAGAGAAGGATATCGATCCTTATCCGGTCAGAATGCTGGTGACGGCGGATTTCCTGCGCATGGATGAAGGGAGCGCCAACGATGACTTTTTGTTATTCGACCGAAAAAAGCAGGTTGTTTTCAGCGTCAACCGTGATACGCAATCCTACTATCGTTTCGAGCGCCGAAATGTTGGCAGAGACGGGAAAAGAAAGCCGAAGCTGACGGTTGCCGACAATGATGTCTCCGACATGCCGCTATTCCAGGGCAAAAAGCCGCGTTACAGGACTTATTTCGCCAATGGCGATCGCTGTCTGGACGTGGTTTCCGCGCCAGGATTCGACGAAGACGCGGTTGCCGCTATCCGGGGTTATCTGAACGTCATGTCGGATGAACACGCGGCGACCCTGGATCAGACGCCCAGGGATATGCAGGCCGATTGCATGCTGGCGGATTTTGTCTATGCCCCTGTTCGGCACTTGAACGATGGCTTCCCCCTTCGGGAGTGGGACTATCGCGGCTATAGCCGGACGCTAATCGATGTCGGGGAAGAAACGGTGCGGACGAGCTTGTTCGAACTGCCCGAAGGGTACCAGCAGGCGAATACCGTTGCGGGGCGAGAATGATCGGTGCTTTTTCGGTGCTGCTTTGCCGGTATTCTTGGTCGCGAGAGGTATAAAACAATCAGGGAGCCCGCCGGACGGCGGACCCCCTGGAAGGGAGGTTATTCCCGGAAGATTTTGCCCAACGGATAGTGGCTTTCCGCCGCGAGTCCGTCGCCGACGGACTTGATCACGGTGCGGAAGTTTTCGGATATCCGATGCAGCCTGGTCTCGGATGAGGTGGTTTTGTCTTGATGGGGGTTGATATTGCTGTTACTGGCGCCGCCTGGAAATGGCGTGACGTTTTCGTTTCGCATAATCAGCTCCTATCGCATGTCGGGATGTAACCGGGACGCTATCCGAAGCGACCGGCCCGCCAGACAACTTTTCCGGAACATCATGAGGTTTTTCGCTATGGCTCAGCGAAACGCGGGTTCCAGAGGCCTTGCCTGTCATGACCTTTTTCTCCGGGTCGTTCCGCGGAACAGCCCCGATCCAACTCGATATTTTGTGTCGGAGTCAAATTTGTAGGTCAAAATGTGAAGGGTGTCAAACGCAATTCTGTTGCATTTTTGCCGGTTTTTTGCCTTGAAATTGGCTGAAGTGGAGAAATTGGGTATTGATACGGGTTATGCAGCCATCAAATGGTTTTTGTAACAATAGGTTACGTGTGGTCGTTGTCTTGCGGTCTGTTTTTGCCGCCTGTTGTATTTTTACCAAATTATTTTTCGTCTTTTCTGTCCTGATAGTAGTAATCGTACTTGTTCAGGATCTCGTTGGTGAAATTCCAGGCTTCCTTGTAGGTCAGATCGCTGTTGTCCGGGAAGATGATCCGGATGTACAGCTTATCGTCATATTCGCTTTTCAGGCTGCTCAATAATTCATGCATTCGTTTGATTGAATAACGGCTGAATTGCGTATCGTCGGGTTGCTTGAGTTCAATAACGTGTTCGCCATTGTTGCGGTGGTAGCGTAGCGAAACGACGTATTTTCCCTTGGAGGTTCGCGCCGGTTTCACCAGCTTCTGGTATTTGGTCTCCAGCGATGCGTATTCATCACGCAGCCGGGCGAGGGATTCCTCGCTGATCCGCTGTCGCGAACGCGCCTGTTCGATTTCCCGGGCCTGCTGATGTTGCGCGGATTTCAAACCCTCGATGCTGGTTCTGGCGGCGGCCAGTTCCACCTCGCGGGATCGCAGCGCCCTGGCTTTCAGATCGACTTCCTTGCGCGCCCGGGAAAGCTCTGATTCGAGCTGGTCCAGCTGGCTGATCATGTCCTGGATTTCGCGGGTCTTGTCATTGAGTTGCTGTTTCAGCGCGTCGGCCGCGGAAGCGGTTTGGGATAGCTGCTCGGTCAATTCGCCAAGGCGCTTTTTGAGTTTGGCCTTTTCTTCCTCGGTGCGCACGCGGTCGAGCTGGGCAATCGACAGCAGGTTTTCCAGCGCCAAGATGCGTTCTTCCAGGGTAAGGTTCTGTTCCAGGCGCAGCTTGGCCTGCTCGGCGGCCTTGCGCTCGGATTCCAGCGTTTGCGTCAGTTGCTGCGTCAGGCCGGAGTTGCGAATGATCAGAAACGCGGTGGAGATGAGGAAGATCATCACCACGACCATCATGATGTCGGTGAACGACGGCCAGAAGCTGTCCTCGCCGACGGAAAGCGGCGAGTGGCCGGCGCGAAGATCGGGGAAATCGTTCATTCGGGACGGCGGCTGTCGGTCAGGCGGAAGCCTCGCAGCATGATCTTGCGCAGGTCATCGACCTGTTGCGTCAGCTCCTGCATCAGGGTTTCATGGTCGATGATGGCCTTGCGCATCAGTTCTTCGCTGGCCTTTTGGTCGGCCTGGGCGACGGCCAGGTTTCTCGCGACCTTTTGCAGCGAATCGATCAGCGTCGACAACTCTTCGCCGATGTTTTCGGTCTTGATGCGAAAACGCGGCATCAGGTGGTCGGCGGTAATGCTTTCGATGGCGCTCAGGATGCGGGTGCGGCGGATCATCGTGCGCGAGTAGAAGAAGCCGAAAATCACGTAGCAGA
>DRPO01000148.1 GCA_011330835.1 Gammaproteobacteria bacterium
GCGCTTCGGCGCGCTCATCTTCGACTATCCGGAGGCGGAGACCGAAACCGAGATCGTTCACAAGGAGTCCGGCGTCGACCGGGAGATCGCCGAAAAGCTGGTGCAGATTTCCCATCGCGCGCGCAACCTGAAAGGCCATGGTCTGGACGAAGGCATCTCCACCCGCCTGCTGGTCTACGCCGGGCAGTTGATCGCCAAGGGCGTCGAGCCGGTGGCGGCTTGCACAATGACCATGGTTACGCCGCTGACCGATGATCCGGACATGCGCGACACGCTGGATGCCGCTGTGCAGACCTTTTTCGGCTGACGCCTTCTGGCGGCGACATCGATAACGCCATGTCGGTCAAACTCGAAGACTATTCGGAATTTCTCGAAACCGTTCCCGCGCTGCGCGATGTGCTGGAAGGCTCGTTTCACGAGGCTGCGCACATCATGTCGCCCACGGGCCTGCAAGCCTGGCTGGATGGCGCGGTCGCGCTGCACAAGCTGGGACGGGGCGAGGATCTGGTCATCACCTATCTGCAAGAGATGCCGCTGGTGGCGCGGGAAGTCGGGGAAGACGTCATCGACGACTGCGTCACTGCCGCAATGAAGCTGGCCTCGATGACCTCCGGCGAAGTCATCGGACTGCTGTTCGGCAGCCTGCCGGCGGTGGCCCGCAATCTTGGCGACGCCCACCTGCTGCGCGGCTATTTGACCTTCATCCACCAATTCGCCTCCACCGCGGCGCGCGGCCTGCGCCCGATGCTCGGGCACATCGATGAGCTGTTGACCAAGCTGACACTGAGCGGCCTGCGGCGCTGGGCCAATTTCGGCGCCCAGGCCTACCGCCGGGATTTCGACAATCTGACAGCCTATTTCAACCTTGAATCGGTCGACTCGCGCGCGGTGCTGCAAAAAGAGCGGCGCGGCGTTCTGTTCATCCGCGTGCAGCGCAAGCTCAACTTCTATCTGCGCGCGCTTTGGGGGCGCGATTTCTTCCTTCGCCCCACTGGGGCGGACTACACCGATTTCCGCCCCTACATCGAACACCGCATTCTCCATTTGCCCGATGCGGTGGATGACATCGGCCCCGAGGACCGGCGTATTCCCGGGCTGGAACTGTACCGCGCCACCGCCGCACACATGGCGGCGCACATGATGTACACCACCGGCCCGCTGTCCGCGGAGCAACTCAGCCCGGCGCAGATGTTTTTCATCGGCCTGCTGGAGGATGCCCGCGTGGAGTACCGGGCGGCGAAGGATTTTCCAGGCCTGAAAAGGCTCTGGTTGTCGCTGATGCGGATCGAGCCCGAGGAACGACCGGAACATGAGTCCATGCCATTGCTCAGCCACATCGCGCACATGCTGCTCGATCCGGCGGTCACCCTTGACGACGCCGAGATTACCGCGCTGACGAATAAATTCCACGAGCAGATCGAGGAGCGACAGGACGACAATCGCTTCTCCTGGCATCTGGGGCTGGAGCTGTTCAACCTGTTTTCCGCGCGCAAGGCGGTGCCCAGCCTGCGGATTCTGGAGCGCATCGCCATCCCCTACCGGGACGACAACCGTTACATCTGGGATTTCGAGGAATTTTCCTGGGAGAGTGAAACCGAGTACGTTCCCGCCAGTCAGCGGCAGATTCGCAAGCAGGTCAGCGCCATTGAAATGGCCAATGAGGTGGACTGCGAACTGGCGGGCGACGATGCGCAGGAGATCTGGGTCTGTTCCACCAACTTCCGCCCTTACGAAGACGATTTGACCGACAGCCAGATCAGCTTCAATGACATGTGGGGCAAGGAGCCAGTCTCCGATCCTTTCCACTATCCGGAATGGGATTACCAGATCCAGCTGCATCGACCCGACTGGGTGACGGTCTACGAACACCGGCCCAAACGCGGCGACCCCGAGCAGATCGACCAGATTCTGCTGGAATACCGACCGATCGCTCATCGCATCAAGCAGATTATCGACCTGCTGACGCCGGAGGGCGTGCAACGCATCCGCAACATGGAGGATGGCGACGAGATCGACATCAACGCGGCGGTGGACGCCATGATCGCGATTCGCATGGGTGAGCAACCCAACCCGCGCATCACCATGCGCAGATCGGAAGAGC
>DRPO01000149.1 GCA_011330835.1 Gammaproteobacteria bacterium
GGCGCCAGGCGCTTGCGAATTGAAGGCTCTGTGTCCTCTGTGGTGAAAAGGATCTGTTGAAGCACTGGATTCCCGCGTTCGCGGGAATGACGGATCGGGTGGGGCGATGCGGGAAAATTCCGTCAATGCGGTGCATGAGATGCACCCCACGGTGTGCTGTGTAGGGTGGATCAAGCGGAGCGGATCCACCGTTCTTGGGGTGTGTTCGGTGGATCCGTCGCTTCGCTCCTTGATCCACCCTACAGCCAGAGTCGTGGCTTCGGTGAAATTTTCAAACGCCCTTGCCGGCAGGGATGCCGGCGCTGCCCGTATGCCCTTTCCGGTCAGGCGGCCCGCTGTTCGTCGATGACGGCCTTGTCGCTGTCCCGGGCGGGGCCGAGGGGGTCGGCGCCGATGGTGCCGACGAGGCTTTCCAGGTATTCGGGTTGCAGGATGGTTTCGAGTTTCCGCCGGGCGTATTTGAGTTTGCCGGGGATGTCGAGCCGTTCGGCTTCTTCTTCATAGCCGGTCTGGTTGAGGAAGTGGACGAGGTTTTCGATGTGCCGCCGCCACAGTTCGGCGTCGTTGGCCTGTTTGGTTTCCAGGCGTTGGCGGTACCAGTCGGAGGCGAGCAGGTAGTCGCGGGTGAACATGGCGCGGAATTCGGGGGAGTGCGCGTCCATGCCCTGGTATTGGCCTTCGGCCATGATGTAGAGCAGGGCCTTGAGCGGCGGACAGGCGTCTTCGATGCTGCCGTCGGAGATGTACTGGCGGGCGACTTTTTGCTGGGCTTCGACGATGTTGTTGATGCCGTCGACGTAGATGTCGATGTCCTGGATTTCGGGCTTGAGGATTTCCTCGGTGAAGACGACGGAGGGGTTGTCGAACAGTTTGCCGAGCACGCCGGTGACGAAGCGTTCGGTGATCCGGTAGCCGAGGCGGCTGGCGAGGACGGTCTGGCCGTTGTGTTCGAAGTCGCTCAGCGGTTCGAGATATTCTTTTTCGATCATGTACTCGGCCCGTTGTTCGCGCGCGGGCAGGCGCGCCCAGATTTCGGGGATGAGCAGGCTGATGTCGTGGTCGACGCGGACGTTGGGGCCGATGAAGCCGGCGGAGCTGGAGAATCCGTCGTAGCCGGTGAGGATGAAGGAGACCAGGGTGTTGTTGAGGTCGGGCGTGGGCCGCAGGGCGTTGAATGGCCCCTTGGTCAGCGCGCCTTCGCTGCCGGCGCCGGTGGTGGAGGGGGATTTGCCGGTCAGCGAGCAGATGAAGTCCATGAACAGCTCGGGCAGTTCCTGGTAGTGGATCGGGTTGTAGACGGCCAGCGGGCGAATGCCGTCTTCCGGCGGGTTGTTGCGGCGTCCGCAGAGGACCGCGTCGACCGGGTGGCACAGGGGTTCGTTGAGCGGCAGCTTGCGGTGAAAGCGGGCGCCGATGTCGGCGATGTAGCGTCGCTTGGGGTTGACCAGGTCGGGGCGCGTTTGCAGGTAGCGCGGGTTTTTCGAGGGGCCGCCGTCGACGATGCGGGGGTGGGCCGAGGAGACGACGTAGCCCTTTTTCTTTTTCGCGGCCTTTTTCAGCAGCTTGGCCATGGGCCGGGTGAACGAGGCGAAGGTCAGTACGTCATCGACGATGGCGCGCAGCTTTTTCCCCTTGAGGGGTTCGTAGTTGGCGAGGAAGTTGCCGGGCCTGGCCATGTCGGCTTCGGTCTGCTTGTCGTAGCCGGGGATGATGGCGTCGTCCGGGCGCTGGAACAGCCGGTATTCGCAGTTGTGGGTCAGCTTGATGCTGGGGTTGGGGCGAAAGCCGGCGGTGCAGCTGGCGATCTGGCTGGTGGCGGCGACGACCGAGGCGGTGATGTCGTCTTCCATCTGGATTTTTTCGGTGGGCACGTAGTCCTGCCGCACCTTGAATATTCGCCATTTGTGGTTGGGGTCGAAGCCGACGCGCAGGTAGGTGCCGACCATCTTGCGGTTGTTGATCTTCAGTTCGTGGCCGGGGGCGCCGTCGATTTCGTCCACCGAGAGATGGTCGCGCCAGTTGTCGCCCCAGCTGGGGCGATAGAAGCGCTTGAGGACGAACAGCTGGGCGAGGATGCGCGGCGGGATCGAATTCAGCCACTCGTTGTATTCGGGCACGTGGATGGCCGACGGGGTGAGCAGCTTGATGACCGAGCCGAGGCTGCGCTCCATGCTCAGCGGCTGGCGGGTCGGGTCGCGATCCTCGTTTTCGTAGCCGGGGAGGAAGCGGTTGGTGTAATCGTAGTTGATGATTTCGTCGATGCGGTCGAGGTCTTTTTGCAGCTCATCGACGAAAATCGAGCCGAAGACCACGGCGTCGTCGATGGACTTGGAGATTTCCGATTTGCCGCCGCCGGAGACGGTCGAGGGCTTGTGGCAGAAGGTGCCTTCCGGGGCGATCCCGATCAGCCGCCAGGAGGGCGCGCCGGGGTGCTTGCGCATCTCGATCTTGTAGCCGTTGGGCTGGATGTAGGTCTTGCCCGGTTGCAGCCGGATGGTCTGCTTGCCGCCATCCTTGAACCAGCTGACGGTTTGCGCGTTGAGATCCATGCGCAGGTTCTGGGGCACGTAGATGATGTCGGGGTATTGTTTGTCGACGCCGTAGCCTTCCGGCATGATTTTCATCAGCTCGCCATAGCGTTCCACCACGTCGTCAAAGCTGTAGCCAGGCTCGCGGGTGACGGTGTCGATGCCGTATTCCTCGCCGTGGTTGCGGCAGTGGAAGGCGAGCGCGCCGCCGGCGTGTTCCTCTTCAGCGAGGCCGTAGAGGTTGGCGGCGAAGCCGATCTGGGTCTTGACCTCTTTCTTGCAGTAGCCGAAATAGTTGTCCGCCAGCAGGGTGACGATGACGCCGGAGCGGTCGCGGGCGGTGACCTTGAAGGCCTGGCCGTCGTTGTAGCGTTCGCCCTCGTCGCGCCAGCACAGGCCGTGCTCGCGTTGCGTCTCGGTGGCCTCGTCCCAGTGCGGCAGCCCCAGCGCCTTCTTGGTCAGCCGGGTCAGATGCGGGGCGAGAATGACGCAGCCGGTGTGGCCGCTCCAGTGCTCGATATCCAGCGCGGCGTTGAACTTGGGCAGGTTGGGGTTGCCGCCATTGCCGAAAATGCTTTCGACGAAATCAAGGTTGCTGACCAGGTTGCCGGGCGCGAAAAAGCGGATCTCCATGGTCTTTTCCGGCTCGATGCCGGGAATTTCCGGACAGATGACCGGGCGAATCAGCAGGGAGACAAAAGTGCGCGCCGGGTGCTCCGCGTTGGCGGTGAACGGCAGCGTCATCAGATCCTCGGGAGGATGCAGCGCCTCGATGAGCATCTTGCGGAAGACCGCCTTGGGGACGGGCGTCTTGTCGCCGGGGATCGGCAGCCCGCCTTCGGCGATGTGGAACGACCCCTTGGTGGTTCGGCGGTCGTTGGCCGGGTTGTGCAGCACCCCCTGTTTGACCCGGTAGCTGGAAACGATTTCCGAGTGGAACTCGTCCTCGCCGATCGGCAGCGACAGCTCGCGCGCGACGCCGTGGCGGTCGAGCACGAAGGTGTTGGACGGCAGCTTCATCGCATCGCCCGCGCCGAGGTAGTCATCGAGAAAGGACTGGATGCGCCGATCGACCGGGCACAGATGGTTGGCCAGCAGACGATTCTTTTCGCGATAGCTGTTGAGCAGGTCGCGGGCGGTTTCGAGGAACTCCCCGTCGTCGCCCGGCAAGCAGGTCTCATGTCCGGAGGAGGCCAGCTTCAGATTGATGTACAGGCGCAGTTTTTGACGCTCGGCGTCAGGATTCTGGGCAACGGAACCCAGACCCAAAGTCGCTTCGAGATCCATGATCTCTCCTTCAGGACGTGATTTCAGAGGGGGGTTGTCCGCTCGATCCTACCACTTGTCACGAAAGTTTTCACGAAACCCGCTGGCGCGTTCGTAAGTGATTGAATCGGGGATGCGAGGTCGTTGGCCCGGATTTCTCATGGGCAATCCGGCTCAGGTTTGGTTGGCCAGCGGTTTTGGCGCCGCGGCCTCGGGACGCGATGCGGGTTCGCTGGTCTTGTCCAGCAACTCGCCGGCGTGATCGACCGCGACATGGTAGGAGGGGTCTTCCATCCTGTTGACCTCGACCAGATCGCCGGCCTTGTTCAGCAGCAACTGGCATTCCGGGCTCAGGTGCTTGAGGTGCAGGCGCTTGCCGGCGCGCAGATAGCGTTCCGCCAGCGTGTCGATGGCCTCCAGGCCGGAGTGGTCGTAGACCCGCGCGCCGGCGAAATCGACGATGACCTCGTCGGGATCGTTTTTCGGATCGAAAATGTCCTGAAAATACTTGGCCGAGCCAAAGAACAGCGGGCCGCTGAGTTCATAGATCTTGACGCCGTCCTCCTCCCGGGTGCGGGCGAGCATGTGCTTGGCGTGCTCCCAGGCGAACACCAGCGCCGAGACGATCACGCCAACCACTACGGCGATGGCCAGATCGAAGGCCACGGTGACGACGGTGACCAGGATGGTGACGAAGATATCGGCCTTCGGCACGCGCCCGAACAGCCGCAAACTCGTCCACTCGAAGGTGCCGATGACCACGACAAACATCACGCCCACCAGCGCGGCCACCGGAATCATCTCGATCAGCCCCGAGGCGAACAGGATAAACGCCAGCAGAAACAGCGCGGCAGCGATGCCCGACAGCCGCCCCCGTCCGCCGGCGTTGATATTGATCAGGCTCTGGCCGATCATCGCGCAGCCGCCCATGCCGCCGAACAGGCCGTTGACCGTATTGGCGACGCCTTGCCCAATGCACTCCCGGTTGCCGTGGCCCCGGGTTTCCGTCAGCTCGTCGATCAGCGACAGCGTCAGCAGCGACTCGATCAGCCCCACCGCCGCCATGATCAGCGCATAGGGGAAGATGATCTTTAGCGTCTCCAGCGTCAGCGGAACGCCGGGAAAATGGAACGAGGGCAGTCCGCCGGCGATCGTCGCCTCCGCGTTGCCCGACATATCGCGCAGCACATCCTGAACCGTGCGCGTATCGAGATCGAAAACCAGCGCCAGAACCGTCACCGTCAGAATCGCCGCCAGCGACGCCGGAATGGCGACCGTCAGCTTCGGCAAGAAATGAATGATCGCCATCGTCAGCGCCACCAGCCCCAGCATGATCGCCAGCGGCGTTCCCGACATCCAGGCCACGCCGCCATCCGGCAAGTGGGTCTGGAACTGCTTGAGCTGGGCCAGAAAAATCACGATCGCCAGACCGTTCACAAAGCCCAGCATGACCGGATGCGGCACCATGCGAATAAACTTGCCGAGCCGGAAAACCCCCGCCAGCACTTGCAGAAGCCCGGTCAGCAGCAGCGCCGCGAACAGATAGCTCACGCCATGCTCCGACACCAGCGACACCATGACCACCGCCATCGCCCCGGTCGCGCCCGAGATCATGCCCGGTCGACCGCCAATGATCGCCGTGATCAGCCCCATCATGAACGCGCCATACAGACCCACGATCGGCTCCACCCCCGCCACGAAAGCAAAGGCCACCGCCTCGGGCACCAGCGCCAGCGCGACGGTCAGGCCCGACAGGGTATCGTTCTTGACGCATTGTTTTCCGGGGCAGGTAAGGTTGAACATCGGCTTCTCTCGATAGTGGCGCAAAAAGGCGCGTACTATACGCGAGAGTATTAGTATTTTCTAATGCAATGGGTGGGTGTCAGGGTGAGCGCATATAAAATCGACCGATTGGGAGCGCCGGCATCCCTGCCGGCAGAAGGCGTTGGGTATTTTGTTGGAGTTCTGTTGTTTCCCCGTAAGCGAGTTTGGTGGCGGGTTTCGCGCC
>DRPO01000150.1 GCA_011330835.1 Gammaproteobacteria bacterium
GACCCGGAAGGCGGCTTCCGGCTCCGATTCGGCGCGGTCGACGGCGGTATAGGCCGAGGCGTTGATGATCCAGTCGGGATCGATGGCGCGCACCGCCTTGTGAACCTGGTTGGCGTCGCCGACATCCAGCTCCACTCGGGTCATCGGCGTGAGGCGCACATTGGCGGGAATCCGGCGTTGAAGCTCCCAGCCCAGTTGGCCGGCCGCGCCCGTCAGCAGGATTTTCATCTCAGCCCTCCCGTTCCAGCAGGTTCAGCAGATAGCGGCCGTAACCGCTCTTCTCCAGCGGCCTGGCGATCTCGCGCAGTTGTTCGGAGCTGATGAATCCCTTGCTCCAGGCGATTTCCTCGGGCGAGGCGATTTTCAGCCCCTGGCGCTCCTCGATGATGCGGATGAAGTTAGCGGCGTCGAGCAGCGAGGCGGTGGTGCCGGTGTCCAGCCAGGCGGTGCCGCGACTGAGCTGCTCCACTTCCAGGTCGCCGCGCTCCAGGTAGACATTATTGACGTCGGTGATTTCCAGCTCGCCGCGCGCCGAGGGCCGGATCGATTTGGCGATCTCCACCACGTCGTTGTCGTAGAAATACAGCCCGGTCACGGCGTAGTTGGATTTGGGATTCTCGGGTTTTTCCTCGATGCTGGTGGCCCTGCCCTGTTCGTCGAAAGTCACCACGCCATAGCGCTCGGGATCCTGAACGAAATAGCCGAAAACCGTCGCGCCCCGGGTCTTGGCCGCCACGATTTCGAGCCGCGTGGAAAAACCCCGGGCGTAGAAGATATTGTCGCCCAGCACCAGCGTGACCGGATCGGCGCCAATGAACCGCTCGCCGATGATGAACGCCTGCGCCAGTCCCTCGGGACGGGGCTGCACGGCGTATTCGATATTGACGCCCCACTGCGAACCGTCCCGGAGCAGGTTCTGGAACGCCTCGGCGTCCTGGGGGGTGGTAATGACCAGAATGTCGCGAATACCCGCCAGCAACAGCGTGGACAGCGGGTAGTAGATCATCGGCTTGTCGTAGACGGCCATCAACTGCTTGCTGGTGGCCAGGGTCAGCGGGTAAAGGCGGGTGCCAGAGCCGCCGGCGAGAATGATTCCTTTCCTATTCGCCATGCCGGAGCGTCCTGTGTATCGGTTGGTCGGGGGCGGCATTGTCCGTCAGCGCCCCGACGTTTTCCAGCCAGCGGCCCAGGCAATCGGCGAAACTGTGAAAGGGATCAGAAAGGAATATCGTCGTCGAAGTCATCCTTCATCGGCTGCGCGGCGGGTTTGCTGGCGGGCTGACCGCCGCCGGCGGGCTCATTCATCGGCGCGGTTGAGTTGTCGGGATAGCCGCCCCCGCCGCCGCCCATGCCGCCGCCGCGGCTGTCGAGCATCTGCATGTCATTGGCGATGATCTCGGTGGTGTAACGATCCTGACCATCCTGTCCCTGCCACTTGCGGGTTTGCAGCCGGCCTTCGATATAGACCTTCGAACCCTTGTGCAGGTACTCGCCCACGATCTCGGCCAGGCGGTTGAAAAACACCACGCGGTGCCATTCCGTTCGCTCCTGTTGTTGGCCGGTGTTCTTGTCTTTCCAACTGTCGGTGGTCGCCACGCTGACGTTGGCGACCGCGCCGCCGGACGGCATGTACCGGACTTCCGGCTCGTTGCCGAGATTGCCTATCAGGATGACCTTGTTAACGCCTCTGGACATAGTTTCTACTCGTTCGGTTTCAAAAAGTGGGTTGCGCTGGCGCTATTCTACCCGTTTTCCAGGTACTGAGTTTCGCTGGCGCTCAGGACTCATGCCGGGAATAGGCCTTCAACGCGGCGCGATCGAGATCCTTGAGGTTGACCTTGAGATAGGCCATCCCCTCTTCGGCGATGACGATCGCTTCCGCGACGCCGTCGATCCCCATCAGTTCTCCCGCCAGCGCGGCGGCGGACTGGGGATCCTGCTCGCCGACCTCCAGCGAATAGCTGGAAAGATAGCGCGGCGACGCCATGGTTACCGCCGCGATCAGCCAGACAGCGGCAATCGCCGCGCAAAAGATAAAGACCGCCGCAATGCCATAATGTTCATAGACCCAGCCGCCCGCCGCGCCGCCGACGAAGATCCCCATGAACTGCGATGTCGAATAGACGCCCATCGCAGTGCCCTTGAGATGCGTGGGCGAGGTCTTGGCCACCACCGACGGCAAGGTCGCCTCCAGCAGATTGAAGGCGGAGAAGAACACCCAAAGCGCGAAGGCCAGCCCCATCAACGCCACCACCTTCCAGGACATCAGCAATTCGGCGACCACCAGCACCGCCACGGCGCCGACGAAGACCGGCTTCATCTTGTGATATTTCTCGGCGTAGATAACGAACGGAAACATCGTGAACACGCTGAGCGCCATCACCGGCAGGTACAGCTCCCAATGCCGGGCCGAAGGAAAATCGAGATGCTGGACCAACTGCACCGGAATAACCACCCAGGACGCCGTCAGCATCAGATGCAGCGAAAAAATCCCCAGATCGAGGCGCAACAATTGCGGGTCGCGGATCACCCGGCCCAGATCGCTCCAGACCGTCTCCGTATCGCGGCGAATATGCATGGTCGCCGGCGTGGGAATCACCTTGACGACGATGACCGCCGCGATGCCCGCCAGCGCCGCCGTCAACCAGAAAATCCCATCCACGCCGATCCAGTCATCCAGCATCGGCCCGGCGATCATCGCGATGGCGAACGCCAGCCCGATGCTCATGCCCACCAGCGCCATGACCCGCGCGCGGATGGAATCCCGCGTCAGATCGGCCAGCAACGCCAGCGTCGCCGCCGCGATCGCGCCGCTGCCCTGCAACGCCCGACCGACCACGACGCCGTAAATCGTATCCGACATCGCCGCCACGACGCTGCCAAGGGCGAACACCGCCAGACCGCCCAGCATCACCGGCTTGCGTCCGATCCGGTCCGACAGCATCCCCAGCGGAATCTGCAACAGCGCCTGGGTCAAGCCGTAGATGCCGATGGCCAGCCCGATCAGCGTCGGGGTCGTCCCCTTCAGATGCTGCGCATACAGCGCGAACACCGGCAGGATAAGAAACAACCCCAGCATTCTGACGCCGTAGACGCCCACCAGACCGGCGGTCGCCCGTTTTTCCAGCGCGTTCAGACCTGCTTGTTCATTGCTTTTCATGGTCGTCCAGAACAGGGATTCCTCGGAAAGACGCAATCTTAGCAGCCAACGAAGCCATGTGGGAGATTTCGGCGTGTGCTGGCGGAACGGGATCCCGGCTTTCGCCGGGATGACGATGACATGTACGCGCCCGGATGACATTCACGCGCCGGCGGGAATCCATTGTCGCGGCCTGGATTCCGGGTCTTCGCTCCACTCAGCCCGGAATGACGGATGGGGGTGGCGGATGCGCAGGCATTCCCCGCGGGGACAATCAATAATCCGGCGC
>DRPO01000151.1 GCA_011330835.1 Gammaproteobacteria bacterium
GCGACGCGCCGGGAGGCCTGGGAGTTGCCGGGGCAAGGCGCGCTGATTGGCTCAACCATCGCGACCCAAGTGACGCCGCCCGAGACGCCACAGGGATTTATCCCGCCGAGCGGTATTGTTCGGGATTTCTGAATACTGGTCAGGGCCTCCCATCTATCCTGACACAGGAGGGGGTCCGTTACTCCGTGTCGCCTTTGGAGCGCCGGCATCCCTGCCGGCAAGGGCGTTTTGTGGATTTCGCCAAGCTCGCGAGTTGAGTATCAATCGTATTGTCGCGGCTCAGTCGGTGCGTGCCGACTGTTCCCTCTGAGAGGGTTAGGGTCTCCACGAACGAATCCCCACCAGCCCACGCTCCATCCGTCATTGCGGGCTGAGTGGAGCGAAGACCCGGAATCCATGGTCCGGGGCTCTGGATTCCCGCTTTCGCGGGAATGACGAGGTGGGCGGGAATGACGGAGAGGTTCGGTGATGGAGTGAAACACCCACCGCAATCCTCCCCACAGGCGTGGCTGGGGGGCATTGCGACGCGCTTCATCTCGGGATACAGGGTGCGGTGCTTTTGCAACTATTGATATCGTTCAGATTACCCCATCCTGATACTATAGAGCCCTCCCCATCCGCCTGGAGTTTTTGTGCCGATTCTTCTGCTTTTTATCCTCGTTCCCCTGGTCGAGATCTATTTTCTAATCAAGGTGGGGAGCGTCATTGGCGTGTTGCCAACCATTCTGATCGTGATTCTTACCGCTGTTCTTGGGACGGCGTTGTTGAAACAGCAGGGCTTGGCGACCTTGCGGCGGTATCAGCAAAGTCTGGCGCAGGGACGGGTTCCGGCCCGGGAGCTGGTGGAGGGGTTGGCGTTGGCGTTTGGCGGCGCGTTGTTGCTGACGCCCGGTTTTGTTACCGATTTTGTCGGTTTTCTCTGTTTGCTGCCCGTTACCCGCCGGCCCTTGATTGGCTGGATCTTCCGGCATGCGCGGTTCCGGTTTTTTTCCTCGGTCTCCGGAATGGGCGTTCCTCCCGGCGAAGCGCCGAAGCGACCGGATTCAGCCGGGACGGGGCGGGGACGAACGATCGAGGGGGATTATTCGGTCAAGTCTGATCGGGATTAGGGGGTTCGCTGTCCCGGCATGAAAACAGGTCCAGCATCAGCTTGAATCCCGCCTCGCAGACCGCCTTGGCTTCTTCGGGTTCGTCGAGGTGTTCGTGCAGTTCCGCCAGGGCTTTGTAGGCGTGTGGCGTGGGCTGGATGCTGATGCTTTCGGTCAACAGGCTGCGGGCTTTTCCCCACAGTCCGGCGTGGGCGCTCAGGCGGCCCAGCGCGGCGAGCAGCACGGGGTTTTTGGGGTCTTTTTCCAGCCAGGCGCTGGCCTGGTTGATCGCGAGTTGGGGGTTGTCCAGACGCAGCGCTCCATAGGCTTCCATCAATGCGTCGTCCCATTGGCGATTGAGCGATTTTCTGATCAGCAGTTCCGCTTCCTCGGACGCGCCCAGCCGAACCAGGGCGCTGGCGTACTCGCGCAGCAGTCGAGGGTTGTTGCGGGCGTGTTTGCCGAGAGCGCGCCAGAGTTGGCGCGCCGCTTCCAGGTTGTTGGCCCGCGCGAGCTGCTCCTTGTGGGCCGCGACTTCGAACTTTTGCAATTCCTCGTCGGGAACGGCTTTCAGCTTTTCCAGCGTGGGGATCATTTTTCCCAGGTTTTCCCAGTCGCGCAGTCGATAGTACAGCCGGGCGAGCAGCTTCTTGACGAAACGATGGCGGGGCGCTTTCTGCTCGATGTGTCGCAATGTCGCGAGCGCCTCTTCGTACTGATGGCCGCGGATCTGCAGTTCCGCCTGCGCTAGTCCGATGGCGACCTCGGTTCCAGGGTCGGCGCGGGAGGCCATGCGCAAATAGTCGTCGCGGCGGTCGAGCGCTTTCTGGCGTTGCGCGGCGTGGGCGGCGGCGAGATAGCCGAGCACCGGCAGTTCGCTGTTGCGGGACGATTCGACCAGTTGCTTTTCCGCCTTTTCCCAATTGCCTTCGGCCAGTTGGATCAGGCCTTGCAACAGTTGCTTCCGGGAGCGGGAGAGCTGCTGGTTTTGGCGGTATTTCTTCAGCCCGGAGGGCGTCTTGCGCAGTCCGGCGAGAAAACGGATCAGCAGATAGCTGGTCAGAATGACGCCCAGCAGGATGACGATGAAGTCGATCAGCGGCAGTTCCAGACTGGTATTGCCATAACTCAGCAGCACGTAGCCGGGCTCGTCCATGGCGAGGTTGGCGACCAGGGCGGTGACCAGCAGGACGGCGAACAGGGACAGCAGGAATTTCATGGCGCGGTATGGCTCAGCAGCGTTCGCAGCATGGCCTGGGTGTCGTTGAGCGTTGGAGGCGGCGTGAAGATCTGGTCCGGGTCGAGCGCGTCGATGGCGGCGAGCAGCGGCGCCCGGCTTTCCGGAGCGAGATTGTCATTGGCCCACTGGCGGATCGACAGCAGAATCTGCTTGAACATGACGGGGTTGTCCTGTTGCAGCGCCAGACGCAAGGCTTCCATTTTCAGTTGCAGCAGGCTGAGGGCTTGCCAACCCACGGCGTTGTGGGTGAGGGCGTTGAGGGGGCGCTCGTGGTGGCGGATGCGAAAGCGCTTGCTCAGGGCTTCAGCCACGGCTCCCCGGAGCGATTTGGGCCGGGCGTTATCCTGGGGCGAGGCGCTGTCCGGGGCCTTTTCCGGTTCGCCGGGCAGGGGTTGCAGCCGGGCGATTTCGTTTTCCAGAGCGGTCAGGCTTTCCAGCGAATTATCCGGGTGGTAGGCCTTGAGATTCTGGATGTCTCGGCGCAGTTGCTGGCGCAGGCTGGAGAGGCTGGGGTCGGCGAGTCTTTCCAGCCGGGATTGCGCCGTTTGCAGCGCGGCGATGGCGGTTTCGCGATCGCGCATGAACCGCAGCCGGTCGCTGGCGATTTGCGCCAGGTAGTTGATCTCGGCCAGCGACCAGTCGCGCTTGCTCCAGCTTGCCTGGTTGCGGACGAGCGTCAGGTGGTCTTCGAGCGCTTGCTGGCGCTGCGTCAGGGCGGTCTGTTCCTCGGCGATCCGGCTGAGTTGTGCGGTGACGGACTGGTTGAGCGCGGCGAGTTTCTGGTCGATCTGGCTGCTCAGGTCGGCGACGCTGTTGTCGAGCCTTTCGGACAGCGCCAGGATCTGATGGCTTGTATCGGCCTGCTGGCCTTGTCGCGCGTTCAGGGTGTAATAGCCGGCGCCGATGCCTCCGACCGACAGCAGCAGCGCCAGCAGGCTGAGCGGCAACGCCAGACCGCCGCCGGTCTTTTTCGGCGGGTTTTCGGGCGGCGCGACGTCTTCGTCGGTCGAAGGGGCGTCGGCGACTTCTGTCAGATCCTCGAAAGGTTCAGCCGTGTTGTGTTCCGATTCGTTATTCATGTCGTTGGGTCATCCGAGCCGCCAGGGTCAGCAGCGCCGTCATCATGGCCTCGTCGCCGGGATTATCGGCGATTTCCGCGGGTTGTTGAAATCCCAGGTCGTTGGCGATGCGGGCGATGCGACGGCTGCCGGCGACCAAGGGTAGCCGGAATAGCGTGCGTTGGGCCAGCGAATCC
>DRPO01000152.1 GCA_011330835.1 Gammaproteobacteria bacterium
AACGCGCAGCCCCCTGAAGGCGTCCAGCAGTTCATTGGGTCTCAACAAGTAGTCGGGATTGCGCGGCCCCGCGCCGCCGGGCGTCTTCTCTTCGGTGAAGGTCTGGTAGAACAGCAGCCCGCCTGGCCGCAGCGCCTCGGCCAATGGCCCAAACAGGGGTCGATACAGAAAATGGCTAACGACGATGACGTCGAAACGCTCCGGCTCCGGCGGAACGGCTTCAACATCGCGAACAACGGCCTTGAGCGGCAGACGCCCGGCCAAAGACTCCAGACGGGAAACCGCCTCCTTGCTGATATCCCAGCCCTGCGTGTCCAACCCCCGCTCCGCGAGAAACAGCGCGTTGCCGCCCAGCCCGCAGGCCAGATCCAGCGCCTCCCCCGCTTTCGGCAACAGATGCGAATAATCGCTCAGCACCCGCGCAGGGCGAGGCGCTGATTCGGCCTCCCGCCAACGCTGATTCCATTTGTTCCGGACAGTCTCAGCCAACATCCTTCTCCGAAAAATACTCTGTCCGAAACCGGTAGACGCGCCGGGGGCGATGCCAGGCGTCGACCGGCAAGCGCGCCTTCATTTCCAGGTGTCGCAAGAAATCCCGCTTGTCCGGCAGAAACTCCCAGACACTGGGTAAAAATACACCCCGGTTGCCGCCTTCTTCCAGTATCAATCCATCTTCGCCCGGGACGACCTGTTCGAGCAAATCCTCATAGTCCTTGAACGCCAGCGGGCGCGGCTCGGTCAGCACCGATATCGACAATTCCAGATGATCCATCTCGTCCGCTTCCACCGGAGGAAAACGGCTGTCCTGAAACGCGGCCGACCAGGCGCGCAGAGCCACATCGCGCGCCAACGGCAGACAGGCGTCGATAGTCCCGATGCACCCCCTGAGCCGACCCTGCTTGTGCAGAGTCACGAAGCTGGCGCGTTGCTGGCGCAACCTTTCCGGCAGGCCGTCCTCATCGGGCTCCAGCGGTCGCCCCTTTTCCAGTCCGTTGCGAATGCTCGCCCGCGCGATTTCCAGCGCCAGCCCTTTCTCGTGATCAGTGTAAGACATAGGCCCCGTACCCCACGACACGCTGTTTGTCGCCCGCGGTATCGCCGGAATTGACCAGCGCCACGCGCTCGACCGCCAGGCCCTTGCGTCGCGCCACCGCCAACAGCCCCCGGATCGGCGCAAAGCCGCAAGCGTCATGCGGCCCGATGCGCTCGCCATGCAAGGACTCGATATTGCGGGCGGTTTGCTCATCGCGCTCTCGGGCGGCGTCGTAATCGAGGTAATGACTCAAATCCGAGCTGATCACGATCAGCGTCTCATCACCGCCCCACAGCGCTTCCAGCAAACGGGCCGTCAGCTCCGCCGGCGCATCGCCCACCACGAATGGCGCAACTGTAAATTCATCCAGCGCCAACTGCAGGAACGGCAACTGCACCTCCAGGCTGTGCTCCGCGGCGTGCGCCTCGTCCGCCGGGAAAACGCCATCGATCTTCCACGCGGCGTCCATCGCCTCCCGATCCACCGGGACGCGCCCCAGCGGCGTCTCGAAATAATCCGCCGTCGTCCCCGCGATGCCGCGAAAAGCGACGCGATGCGCCGGCCCCAGCAAAACCACGCGCCGAATCGCCGAGCGCCGCTTGCCCAGCCGCGCGTAAACCTCGGCCGCCGCCTGCCCGGAATAGACGTAACCCGCATGCGGCGCGATCAGCGCCTTGGGCGGCTCGCCCTGATCATCCGCCGCCGCCAGCATCCGCGAAACCTGCTGACGCAGCACCGCCGGATCGCCCGGATAAAACATCCCGGCCACGGCAGCGGGGCGCACCCGGACATCGTTGCTATCATTCTTCATCATGGAAATTCACCTGAACAGACCTTATATACCCTTGTAGATACTAAGACAAACGATAGCAAGGCCTCATTCAGCGGGAGACTGGGCGGTCAGCCGCAAGGCGCGCCGGCGCAGGCAGGGTGGCTCCCTGTCAAGCCGACGCAACACCGCGGATGGCCGCCCAGACTCCCGCCC
>DRPO01000153.1 GCA_011330835.1 Gammaproteobacteria bacterium
CAACCTCTACCTTAGCGTCCTTACTTTTGGGGAAATTGAAAAAGGCATAGAACAATCCGTCAATGAAGAGAAAAAAAAGCGATTGCGACTTTGGGTTGAGGAGGATTTGAAGCAGAGATTTGAAGGAAGAATACTCCCGATAGATATGCGAGTTGCATCCAGGTGGGGCGAGGTGCAGGGGAAATCGGAAATAATAGGCCGTCCGCTGCCAGCAATTGACGGATTGATAGCGGTTACGGGGCTGGTGAACAATTGTGTTGTGGTCACACGAAATGTCACGGATATGCAACAAAGCCCGGTAGAGCTGTTCGACCCCTGGAGCGAGGATGGATAAAGCCTTCGCATAAAGAAGCTTACCGGTCTGGATCCCGGCGTTCGCCGGGATGACGGGCGACGCCTGGCGCATGAGGCCAATCGAGTTTTGTAGGGCGGGTTGCGTCAGGATCAGGCGTTCGCGATCAATGGCTGGAGCGATTCCAGGTATTGCTTGCCCATCGCTGAGCGGCTGTGGTGTGTGTCCACGTAGCGTCGGGCCTGGGTGATGATTCGGGTTCGCAGCGCTGAATCCGATAACAGGCGACGCACGGCGGCGGTTATGGCGGTGGCGTTCTGGTCGGTCAGCAGGCCGGTTTCGCCGTGCTGGATCAGTTCGAGCGCGCCGGAGGTTCGGGTTGCGACGACCGGCAGCCCGGCTGCCCAGGCTTCGAGGATGACGATGCCGAGGGGTTCGTGGCGCGAGGGCAGGACGAAGACGCCTGCTTTGCGGTACAGCGCGGCCAGTTGTTCGCCGTGGTTGGGCAAGTTGCCGGTCAGCAGCACTCTGTGGGTGAGCGCGCGGGCTTCGATGGCGTGGGTGAGTTGACCGGCGTATTGGCGGTCGGGGGCGCTGCCGACGAGTACGAGCTTTAGTTTCGGGTCTTTTGCGGCCAATCCGGCAAAGGCGCTCACGAGCAGGTGTTGCTGTTTCGCTTCGTGGATTCTGGAAACGCACAGGATATAAGGGTGGCCGCTCAGTTGCGGAAAGTCGCGCTGGAGGACGGCCTCGGCGTTGCGTGGCGCGTCGATGTTTCGCGCCGCGTGCGGCAGGAGCGTCACTTGCTTGCGGCCCAATGTCCCGGCCAGCCGTTGTTGTTCCACGCGGTTGAAGACGAAGACGCGCTGGGCGGCGTCGACGACATGACGGGAGCCGACCAGCCAGCCCAGGGGTTTTCCCCAGTCCTTGCCGCCGTGGTGTCTGGCTGTCATGGATGCCGCGATTTCCGGGGCCAGGTCGGTATAGCCGCCGTGGATGGAGACGACGAACGGGACGCTTTTTAGCTTGGCCGCGAGTCTGGCGATGCCGCCGATTCGGTTCAGGGCGTGGGAATGGATGACGCTGACATTCGGCTCGGCGAGCAGCCGGGGGGCCAGGGTCAAGGAGAAAAGATTGCCTCCCTGCCGGTACAGGTTTTCCCGGCCTTCGCGGTTGACGCCTGTCGCGGGAAGAAAAGCCGGGTAGCGCCGAACGGTAACGCCGAGGCTCTGGAGCGGGTCGTCTTGCCGCCGGGCCGCGCCGCGAAGCTTCGGCGCATATAGGACGACCTGATGCCCTTCGGACAGAAGATATTTCGATAATTCATGGAGATGGGACTCTATGCCTCCCCATTCCCGCGGGTTGTACTTGCGCAGAACATGGACTATCTTCATGGGTTCGACTGTCGGGGATGCGCCACGGGATTGTTTGTCCTGGTCCGGGGAGAACAACATGATACGCGTACCCGAGGATTATGCCATCGGGCGCTAAATGAATAAGAAACAGTATCAACAGCAAACGGTTTGGGACGCCATCAATGTCAACATCGATATTGATTACTACGTCAGACTGGTGTGGGCGAGGAAGTGGTCGGTCTTGGCGTTCGGGCTGCTTGTCGCCTTGTTGGCGCTGTGGCGCATCACGTCGCGGCCCGATGAGTACAACGCCACCTCTTCGCTGCTGATCGAATCCAGCATTCCCCGGACAATGACGATGAAGGGCGTCTACAACCCCGACTCGTCCACGCCGGAATACTTCACGACCCAGGTCGAGTTGCTCAAGTCCCGGAAGCTGATGGAGGCTGTCATCGATGAGCTGGATTTGTGGAAAAACCCCGAGCTAGCGGTTCCGGATCTGAGGCGGCTGCTCGAATTCCATGCCCTGACCTGGCTTGAAAAAGCCGGGCTGCATTCCGACCCGGAGCGAATCGCGGAGATCAAGGCCCTGGCTCTGGACAGGGAGAATGTCCTCTATGCGTTTTCCCAGAGGTTGAGCGTCGTTCCGGTCAGGCACTCCAAGGTGATCAAGATCGGATACCGTTCGACAGACGCCAATCTGTCCGCCGACGTCGCCAACATGATCGCCAGTAAGTACATCTCGTTGATGCTCGGCTTTCGCAACGAGGTTTCCCAACTGGCCTATGAGGAATATGCGTCAAAACTGCGCGAAGCCACGGCGACGGTCGATGAACTGAAAAGCAGGATTGCCGCCCGGGAAAAGAGAAGCCCACGGGAAACGGCCATCCAGTCGGAGGAATTCCGGGCGTACAACCGACAGTATCTGACTGAAAAACTGGTTGGCGAGAAACATCATATCGAGGAGCTTGAGTCGAGGCTTACCCAGGTTCAGCGAGCGCTGCGATCGCCACTGCGCGAAGAACTGAACATACCGGAACTGGGAGCCGTGATCTCGGCGCTGCAGCAACGCTATTTCGAAACGAAGTACCAGCGCCAACTCTTGCTGGAGGATCTGCAACCCGGGCACCCCTCGGTCACCGAGCTGGACGCGAAAATGGCCTCGATCAAGGCGCTTTTCACGGAGCAGCTCAGAAAAATTCCCCCGGATATTCGCCAGAAAATAAGCGACGCGAAACAGCGGTATCGAAAAACCCGCGCCGAACTGAACAACCTGGAAAACTCGCGGCTGGATGAACAATCCGGCCAGCAGGATCTGGAGCGGCTGAAAGCGGAACTGGACAAAAACGAGAAGATTCGCCAGGAGCTGGATGACAAGGTCAAGGAATGGCAGGAACTGAAGAACTCGCTCTTTCTGGTTGCGCGGGTCATCGACAAGGCCGAACCGCCGCTGCGTCCAATCGGCCCCCGAAAAATCGTGGTCACAACCGTTGCGCTGCTGCTGGGCATGGCGTTCGCATCGATGTTTTTCGTCTTCAAGGACTTGTTCGACACGCGGGTCAAATACGCCAAGCGCTTTGAACTCGCATCCGGCAAAAAGAATCTCGCCTGCATCCCCTCGCTCAGGGATCCGCTCAAGCTGTTCAGGGAATGCCGTGAAGCCGAGAGCCCGAAACCGCTCAGCAGAAAGGAACGGGCGTTTTTCGAAGCCTTCAGAACGTTCAAGGCCAACCTGATCCTGGAGCTGATGCAACGCCAATACAAAAGCGTATTGATTGCATCCTCCACGCCCAATGAGGGCAAGACCATCACCTCCCTGTGGTTGGCCAACACCTTCGCCAGCTCTGAAAAAGTCCTGCTGGTCGACGCCGACATCCGGCGTTTTAGCTTGACCACCAATCTCGGATGCGAGGGCAAAAAGGGCCTGATCAACGCCCTGACCGACGGAAGCTACGAGGTGGCGACCATTGGCGCAAGCCAGGGCATCTTCGATTTTCTGCCCGCGGGCTCGGCCAAGGTCGATCCGTCAGCCTACTTCTCCCGGAACACTTTCGATTATTTCATGGAGAAACTGTCGAAAAGATACGACCGCATCATCATCGACACCTCGCCGGTCTGCGCGGTCTCGGACGCGGTGCTGCTGGCCCGTCAGGTAGACGCCATTGTCCTCGTCACGCGCTCGGCGATGACGCAGCAAAAAGTGGCGCTGCAAAGCATCGAAAAGCTGATCCACGCAAAAGGCCGGGTGGCGGGCTTCGTCATTACCGACATCGACGAGAAGTCCTACAGGCACCTGACCGAATACGCCGCCTACCAACCCTATGACAAATACTATGCGCCCCATGACCTATGAGCAGCAAGCCCCGGATTCTTCATATTGCCCCGAATGGCCGGGAAGCGGGCGGGCTGGAGCGTTTCACCGCCCTCCGGGCTCGGCGCGATAACCGCTACGAACACCACCTCCTGGCGCTGACGCCCATCGATCCCGACTACGCCAGGGCGTTCGCGAGCGCCGCCTCGTTGACGGCGCGCCCCTTGTCGGCCGGCCTGATAGAAAAACACCTTGACCGCCCGCGGCCAGAGTGCATCATCGTGTACAACCGGCTGGACGCGCTGGCCTGTCTTGCCGCCATGGATTCATCGAAAGCCCTCCCGGTCATCTTCAGCATTCACGACTACTCCGTCCTCTCGATCGGCCCTGGATACAACCGGCTGACCCTCGCGACCGGCAAACCCTCATTTTTCTATCTCCCGGTCGAGCGCGATTTCGCCACCCGCAAGCTGGCGTTCCAGACCCGAAAAACCCTGCGGAAAAAGCTCAAGGCCCTGGATGCCGCGACGGCCATCGAATGCCCTTCGGACTCCTTGCGCGCGGCAATCTCCCGATTCTCCAAACGCGAAGCCTTCGTTGTTCCGCCCTACTGTCAGAACTTTTCCCCGACGCCTTCGGACGCAACCGGACGCTCACTGCTGTTCATCGGCGCACTGACGCGCGGCAAGGGAATCCGGCTTATGATGAAATCCCTGAGCCAACTGTCCCAACCCTTCCAACTGACCGTTATTGGCCGCGGATACCTCGAAAAAGAACTCAAGGCCTGGGCAATCAAGGGCCATTACGATCTCAGACACATTCAACAAGTCTCGCCCGAGGCGCTGACCGGGTACTACAGGAAAGCCACACTCGTCTTGATCCCCTCCATTCTGGAATCATTCGGCATGGTGGCGATGGAAGCCATGGCCCATTCCCGCACCGTGGCGGCCTACGATGTACCGGGAATATCCGACCAAATCACCCATGGAATCAACGGCCTGCTCGCCAAACCTTTCGACCGGAACGCCTACGCCAGACTGATCGAACGCGCGCTGAGCGATCACCGGCTTCGCTCGAAAATCGAAGCCAACGCATACGAATACGCCCGCGAGCATTACGCGGACAACAAAATCGAGGCCCGATTCGACCGTCTGATGAGGCGCTGCCATGTTCACCCGGCTCGGTAAACAGCCAACGGAAACCCGGCTGGCGGAACTGATGGGCCTATTGCAAACCCTCTGCCTTGAAACCAGCGCGCTCAGACGCTCCAGCCTGTTTCTGGTTGGAGGCTATGGCCGCGGCGAGGGCGGCGATCATGCCGATTCCTCCGACTCGGTGGAATTGAAAAACAATCTCGATCTCCTGCTCGTCTCGACCAACCGGATACTGGCGAAAATCGGCCAAAGCCAGCTAAGACAAGCAATCGCAAGACACAACAGCCAAATCCCGATAGAGATCACCCTGTCGAGCAAATCCAGAACCCGCCTCGACCATCCCGACCAATTCAACTTCGACCTGCGCAGCCAATCGTACCCCATCCACGACGGACTCCGGCTGACCGGACGCCAATTCAAAGCCGCCCAGCCCCCGCCAGCGGGCGAATCCATCATCACCCTCCGCAACCGCGCGGTACTGCTGCTCATGGCCCAGGACAAAACGCTGACCGACGGCAGAAGACGAACCCTCATCGCCAAGTTCCTTCACGGCGTCCTCGACGCCATCTGCCTGCACAACGGCAGTTACACAACCCTCATCAACGACAAGGAAGCGCAACTGCGAAGCGAAGGACTCAGGCATTACTTCGAAGACCAAGCCGCATACCAATGGTTTCGCAGAGCAGTCCACCACGCCTCCTGCTACCGCTTCTACTCGACCAAAGCCCGGGAACTGAACCAAGCCGCCACCGAAGCAAGCGCCCGACTGCGGCCAGTCGCCATGAAAATCCTCTCGATTCCTCCGGGAGTTGACGGCAATGCCCTGACCACACTGCTCGAAAAGCGATACGCTGCATACCCAAAACAAACACTACGCACGCTGTTCAAACTCGCGCGAGCCAGGGGCCAGCCTTCCGTCGCTCACGCGGGCGGCGTTTCCGGACTTTCGGCGTCGATCATCCACGCGGCGTTCATCGACAACCCGCCGCCATCCGAGCTGGAGTCGGTTTGTCGTCGGTTCAAAATGTTGATTGAATAGACACTATCCACCGAATGCGCTACTTAAAATCGTGGATCCGCTTCGCTTGATCCACTCTACGCGCACCCCCTCACCCTAACCCTCTCCCCCAGGGGGGAGAAGGGACAATTGGGGCGCGCCAGGATTCTGAAAATATTGACTAGTCTTGGCGTTATACTTCTCGCGTTCAAGAATACCCCGTTCAGGGTGCGTGCATTGTCGTCGAGAGCAAGGCGCAAAAACGCAGGCATAGTGGGGATACGTCAAGTTTTTGCAACGCAGCTATCGGCGAAAAGACGCGCGCCATGAATGGGGTATTCTTGATCG
>DRPO01000154.1 GCA_011330835.1 Gammaproteobacteria bacterium
GGCATTCTTCAGGGTTACATCCCAAATGAATGCGCGCATGAACTGCGCGCGGTCCAGCTCGCCGAAAAGGTACTGCTCGTAGCCGTCGAGCCAGTCGATCTGCGCCAGCAGATCCGAGCGGCCGCGCTTACCGTTGGAGAGATCGTTAATGGTGAAATAGAAGCACTCGCCGTCGTCGAACGTCTCGCGGATCGCGCGCGTGCGCCGTGTGAACAGCGCCTCCTCGCTGCCGTTAACGATCACGCGGTAGCGCCGCGCCTGGCCCTTCTTGTCTTTCACCGTGACGATGCCAATCGGCTGCTCGCCATTGTCCGGATCGGTGACCACGGTCTCGATGAGTGCCGGGTCGAGATAGCCCAGGCGCACATGGCCGTTGACCTCGTTGACGAAGGTGGGCCAGCACTGCTCGCCGAACAGAGACAGCTCGCGCACCTTTTTCACCAGCTTCAAATCCATTGCGTTGATGGGATCGTCCCAGAAGCGGTCCAGCCACTCCTGCACGATCTCATCCTGGGCGACGAGCTTGACCCCCTCGGCGAGCAGAAACGCGATGGGCAGCTCGATGATGCGGTTGGCGAGGAGGTTGGACTCCCATAGATAGAGCGCCAGCTCCTGCATGCGGCTCTGGGTCAGCGGGCTGAGATCCCGCTTCGAATTCCCCGTCAGTTTGCGCCAGCCGTCCTCGTCTTCATCGATGGTTACCCCATGCGCCTCGCGCAGCTGGACTACGTTGGCGTTGTAGCGATCCCGGGCCTCGATGGCCTCGCGTAGTGTTCGGTCACCGAGCGCTTCGGCGATGCGGTATCGGATGTCGTTTTCGGCCGTGGCCATCTGATTTCCTCATTTCGGCCTGATCGGCGGCGCGGAACCCCCGCTCAGGCGTTTTATAAAGGCTTTATAAAGTCGGTTTCGGCATTTTCCCGCCCCATCCCCGCGCCCCACGCGAGAAATCGCCCCACAGGGGCGCTGAGGCGGCCAGCGCCATCACGGCACTGGCCCTACACTGACCGGGTCAAGCCCGGTGTCGTGCACGATCTTGCCGAGCGCATCGGTGACCCGCACCCAGAAGCGCATCTCGCCCTTGACCAGCTCGGCGGCGGCGAACTGGTAGCTCACCACGCCGGAGCTCGCCGGGTTGGCGATGCTCATGGCCCGCGTCTGTGTCGCGCCGGCCTTGTCCACCCAGATCAGGTCCACGCTGGCGCCGGTAAGGTCGATGATGACGCCGTCCTGGTCCCGGCAGGTGTACTGCAGCGTGGACCCGGTGTCGCCTTCGCGAAAATCGTATTGGCGATGCGGCATGCGCGTTACTCGTCGGCGTCAGGCGGGGTACGTACCACGGTGAAGGCCAAGCCGCAGTCCGGACATTCGGGTTCGTAGGTCTCGCCATCCTCGGGTATGCCCTGGATGATTTCTGTCAGGTCGCAGCCGCAACCGGCGCGAGCGAACTCCTTGGCGTCATCGAGCCCGTCCAGCGACGCCAGTTGGCCATGCAGATTGGCCGCCTTCTTGTCCAGCGCGGTACGGTGTTTCTCGCCAGCCTGGCTGGCCAGGTGCTCATAGTGTCGAATGCGCGCCCGCAGGCGCTCGCGCTCGTCGCCGACGCTGATCCGCCGGCCCTTGCATGTATACGTGATCATCAGTTCGCTCCTGTGGTTACTACACCGAGGTACCGGAAAGCTCGACGGTGAATGAGTCCTTGATCGCCGCCGCCCCCGCGCCGCGTTGCAGCTCCACCCACACGCCGATGGCCTCACCTGCTGCTAGCGCACTGGTGGGCACCGCCTGCGAAACGTTGTCATCGACGAAGGTCACACCCCCCGGCGCAGTCTTACGGTTGGCCACTGATCCGGTGTCGTCCTTCGCGCCGGCCACGCCAATGCGAATGGACGCCGACGGATCGGCGGTGAGCTTCACCGCGGCATTGTTCAGCGTCTCGGTGGCGTGAGTGTTCTTGAGGAAGATCTTCTCGTAGCGCGTGGTGGCCGAGGCTTCGGACGCGGAGTCGTAGAACATACGCCGCACGGCCGTGATCCCGGCGGCCAACACGGCAACCGTGGCCCCGCCACCGGCGCGGCGCAATGTCACTGACCCGGCCGCCGCCGCGGCAAGGACAAACTTCATGAGCCGCTCGATAGTGCCAAGGGTATTGAACGGCACAACGGTCGTGCCGTTGAGCGCCGCGGTCTCCGCCGCAATGGCGCCGGACGGCTGTCGGCCGGTAAGCGTCGCGTTGCCGGCATCACCGGCGTTGTCGCTGACCATCTCCAGCGAATCATTGGCAGCCAGCGGCGTGAACTCAATCAGTGTTGCCGTGTCGATGGCGCCACCACTGGCGCTGGCGTCGTCTTCGGGCATGTTGGCCGAGGCAAAAGCTTTCAAGTCGGCTGCTGTAGGCATGGCATCCTCCGTCAAATTTCAGCGTCTTTGCGCACGACCTGGTTGAAGGTCGCGTCGCGTTTTAGCATCTGGCGGAAGCTGGCATCACGCGCAAGCATGATGCGGAAGTAGGCGGTGCGCTGCACCAGGTTGACCACCGTATTGATGTTGGCTCCCTGCAGCGCCTCATACGGGATCCCGGTTGCAGTCGAGATCGATTTTAGCACTTCGACGTCGGCTTGTACCTGCCCGGCAATGCCGACGAGATTTTCATAATGCGAAACTGTGTTTGCGCTCAGCGTGGCAAGCACCTCGATGTTGCTATCGACGTTGTCCGTGACATACCCGACGGCCTCCACCTGTAAGGTCAGCGGTTGCGACACCGGTGCGAGCTGTTCATAGAGCACCTGGTATACCTGGCTCTCCGATCGCAGGTTCTCGAGCTGGCCGATCAGCGCCCGGTTAACCTGGCCCAGGGAATCGATGTAGAACACGGACTCCTTGGTCACGGCCACGTTGCCCTGGCATTCGTACTCGGCGATGGCTGATTGCTGGATGCCCTTCAGCCCCTCGAACAGCGGGGTGACGTTACCGGTGACAGGCGTCAATGTCTCCAGTCGCCCGGAGATACTCTGTGCTACCGCCGCCAGCGCTTCGGTGGGGGTGACCACGTTGGTGAAGGCGGCTGAGAGGTTCTCAAGCACACCAGCAAATGACTGTGACACTGGTGTTCCGCCCGCCGGCGCAATCGAGATCAGCTTTCCGGCGTGCCTGGATATCGCTGTGGTGTGCGTGAAATCTAGCGCTTGGGCGCCTGCCGTAGCCTTTGTTGTATAGACGACGGCCATATCGCCATAGCTGGCGGACTGGTTGTTTGCGCTACTGTCCCAAAGCGCTGACAGTGTCGTGGTCCACGTGCCCGTCGACGATCCCGTTAATGACAGGCCCCAGAAACCAATCAGCAGGCAGTTGTCTGCCGTCGATGTAATGCTGTCAGCGTGTTGTGAATTGCTTGATACGTCAAC
>DRPO01000155.1 GCA_011330835.1 Gammaproteobacteria bacterium
CATCGCCTTCCGAAATCGCGTCGCCGACCTTGACCCGCAGATCCTTGACGACGCCGCCTTGCGGGCTGGGGATTTCCATCGAGGCTTTGTCCGATTCCAGCGTGATCAGCGAGTCCTCCGGGTTGATCCGGTCGCCGGGGGCGACCAGTACCTCGATGACTTCGACGCTGGAGAAATCGCCGATATCGGGAACTCGAACCTCAATCGTTTCACTCATTTTCAATCCCTCAGGGCTACAGCAACAGCCGGCGCGTATCCGACAGCAGGCGGCTCAACAGCGTGGTGAAGCGCGCGCCGTCGGCGCCGTCGATGACGCGGTGGTCGTAGGACAGCGACAGCGGCAGCACCAGCCGGGGCTCGAATTCCTCGCCGTTCCAGACCGGCGTCATCTTGGCGCGGGAGACGCCGAGGATCGCCACTTCCGGCGCGTTGACGATGGGCGTGAACTTGGTGCCGCCGATCCCGCCGAGACTGGAGATGGTGAAGCAGCCCCCCTGCATGTCCGCCGGCGTCAGCTTCTTGTCGCGCGCTTTCTGGCTGATCTCGCCGAGTTCGGAGGCGATCTCGATCAGGCTCTTGCGATCGGCCTCCTTGACCACTGGCACGACCAGGCCGTCCGGCGTATCCACCGCCACGCCGATATTGAAGTAGCGTTTCAGAATCAGGTTCTCTCCGGTCGGATCGAGGGAGGCGTTGAAGCGCGGCAGTTCCTTCAGCGCCGACACCACCGCCTTGATCAGAAACGACAGCAGGGTGAGCTTGACGCCGCGCTCGCGGTACTCGTCGACCATCGACTTGCGAAAGTTCTCCAGGTCGGTGATATCCGCTTCGTCGAACTGCGTGACATGGGGAATGGTCACCCAGTTGCGGTGCAGGAACTGGCCGGTCAACTGGTTGATCTTCGACAGTTTCTGGGTCTCGATCTCGCCCCACTGGCTGAAATCGATCTCCGGCATCGGCGCGACGCCGAGGCCGCCGCCCGCGCCCTGTTTTAGCGCGCGCTTGACGAAGGCCTTGACGTCCTCGCGGAGAATCCGGCCCTTTCTGCCGCTGCCCTCGACCTGCCCGAGATCGACGCCCAGCTCGCGCGCGAAACGCCGCACCGACGGGCTGGCGTAGGCATTGGAAAAACTCACCTCGTCGATCGCCGCCGTCGGGGAGCGTCGCCCGGTCTTCGCCGGGGCCGCCGGTGGGGGTGTAGGTTCGGCGGGCGCGGGGGGCGTTTCAACGACGGGCGCCGGCTCGGGCGCCGGTTGGGCCGCGGGCGGTTCCGCCGCTTCCGAAGCGTCATCGTTCGCCGCTTCGCTGACTTCCAGCACCAGCAACGGACTGCCCTGGGACACCTTGTCGCCGACGCCCACCTTCAATTCCCGGATCACGCCGGAATCGGTGGACGGTATCTCCATCGAGGCCTTGTCGGATTCCAGCGTGACCAGCGAATCCTCGGCGGAAATCCGGTCGCCGGGGTTGACCAGCACCTCGATGATTTCGACTTCGCCAAAATCGCCAATATCAGGAACCACGATTTCCTTGACTGCCATCGTCATCCCCCTCAGGCATGCAGTGGGTTGGGCTTGTTGACATCGATCCCGTATTTCTGGATCGCCTTCTCGACATCGGCCGGCTTGACCTGGCCCTCGTCCGCCAGCGCCCGCAGGGCCGCCACGGTGATGTAGTAACGATCGACCTCGAAATGCTTGCGCAACTGCGCCCGCGTGTCGGAGCGACCGAAACCGTTGGTTCCCAGCACGGTATAGGGGCCGGGCACATAGGGTCGAAGCTGCTCGGCGTAGGCCTTGATGTAGTCGGTGGCGGCGATGAATGGGCCTTTCGCCTCCCGCAACGCCTGGGTCGCGTAAGGTACGCGAGGCGTCTCTTTCGGATGCAGCAGGTTCCAGCGGTCGCAATCGTGTCCCTCGCGACTCAGTTCGTTGAAACTGGTGACGCTCCACAGGTCGGCGTCGACGCCCCAGTCTTCGGCCAGCAGATCCGCCGCCGCCATCGCCTCGCGGAAAATCGTCCCCGATCCCAGCAACTGGACCCGCTTCTTCTTGCGGCCTCCCTTGCGGAACCGGTAGATGCCCTTGAGGATGCCTTCCTCGACGCCGGCGGGCATCTCGGGCTGCCGGTAATTCTCGTTCATGACCGAGATGTAATAGAAGATGTCTTCCATGTTCTGATACATCCGGCGCATGCCGTCGTGGATGATGACCGCCAGTTCATAACCGAACGTCGGGTCGTAGCTGACGCAGTTGGGAATGGTGTCGGCCAGGATGTGGCTGTGGCCATCCTGGTGTTGCAGGCCTTCGCCGGCCAGCGTGGTGCGTCCGGCGGTGCCGCCGAGCAGAAAGCCGCGCGCCCGCTGGTCGCCCGCCGCCCAGGCCAGGTCGCCGATGCGCTGAAAGCCGAACATCGAGTAGTAGATGTAGAACGGAATCATGGCCACGCCGTGGGTGCTGTACGAGGTCGCCGCCGAGATCCAGGAACACATCGCGCCAGCCTCGTTGATGCCTTCCTCGAGAATCTGGCCGGACAGGTCTTCCTTGTAGAACATGACCTGATCCTGATCCTGCGGCGTGTAGAGCTGGCCGACGGAGGAGTAGATGCCCAGTTGCCGGAACATGCCCTCCATGCCGAAAGTTCGCGCCTCGTCAGGGACGATCGGCACGATGTTCTGGCCGATGTTCTTGTCGCGGGTCAGAATCGTCAGCAGGCGGACGAACGCCATGGTGGTCGACATTTCCCGCTCGCCGCTGCCCTTGAGCAACGGTTCGAAAACCTTCAGGTCGGGAACGTCCAGCGGCGCCGCCCTGTGGTGACGGGTCGGCATGAAACCGCCCAGCGCCTTGCGGCGCTCGCGCATGTACTGGATTTCCGGGCTGTCTTCCGGCGGCTTGTAGTATTTCGCCGCCGCCGCGTCTTCGTCGGACAGCGGGA
>DRPO01000156.1 GCA_011330835.1 Gammaproteobacteria bacterium
AAGGCGCTTGCCGTAATCACTGACAGGACGGCGCGTTTTCACCCGGCCAGCCTCGCATGGCCGCGCATCGAATGCGGGGTTATTATCCGCGCCGGGAACAGTGACCGGACAGGTCGCCAAACAGGCAATCGGGCCGGCGCGATGCCGGCCTGACTGTCCATGACCGAGAGCATTTCCTGTGAGTAAACGTCGCGTTGTCGTAACCGGGCTGGGGATCGTTTCCCCGGTGGGAACTGGCCTGGAGGTCGCCTGGAGCAATATTCTGGCGGGCAAGAGCGGCATTCGGACCGTCGACGCCTATGACGTGTCCGATTTTCCCGTTCGGTTCGCGGGCACGGTGCCGGATTTCGACGCCGACGCCTATATCCCGAGAAAAGAGCAGAAGAAAATGGATGTCTTCATCCATTATGGCATCGGCGCGGGCATTGAAGCGATCAGGGATTCCGGGCTGGAAATCAACGAAGGCAACGCCGAGCGGGTCGGCGTCTCGATTGGCGCCGGCATCGGCGGACTGGGCGGCATCGAGCGCAATCACATCGCCTTGCTGGACGGCGGGCCACGCAAGATCTCGCCATTTTTCGTGCCGGCCAGCATTATCAACATGATCTCCGGCAACCTGTCGATCATGCAGGGCATCAAGGGGCCGAACCTCTCCACCGTCACCGCCTGCTCCACCGGAACGCATAACATTGGCGACGCCGCTCGGCTGATCAGCTACGGAGACGCCGACGTGATGATCGCCGGCGGCGCGGAAATGGCTTCGACGCCGCTGGGTCTGGCGGGGTTCGCCGCGGCTCGGGCGCTGTCGAAGCGCAATGATTCGCCGGAGAGCGCCAGCCGCCCATGGGATCGCGACCGCGACGGTTTCGTGCTCGGCGATGGGGCCGGGATCGTCGTGCTGGAGGAACTGGAGCACGCCCGCGCCCGAGGCGCCCGCATCTATTGCGAAATCGCCGGTTACGGCATGAGCGGCGACGCCTACCACATGACGCTGCCGTCCAAGGGCGGCGAGGGCGCGGCGCGCTGCATGACCAACGCCTTGCGCGACGCCGGCGTCAACCCGGAAGAGGTGGACTATATCAACGCCCACGGCACCTCCACGCCCGCCGGCGACGTGGCGGAAACGCAGGCCATCCACCGCGCCTTCGGCGACGCCGCCCGCCAGGTCGCGGTCAGCTCCACCAAATCCATGACCGGTCACCTGCTGGGCGCGGCCGGCGGTGTCGAAGCCGTCTTCTCCATCCTCGCGCTGCGCGACAATGTCCTGCCGCCCACCATCAACCTGGACAACCCCGGCGAAGGCTGTGACCTGGACTACGTGCCCAACCAGGCGCGCGAAGCCAGGCTCAATATCGCCCTGTCCAACTCCTTCGGCTTTGGCGGCACCAACGGCACGTTGGTCTTCCGAAAATCGGTCGATTGATTGCCGCCGTTCACGCGCTGCTGAATGGCGAGCCCGCCACAGGGCTCTCTCTCCTCGACCGCGGGCTGCACTATGGCGACGGATTGTTCGAAACGGTGCGGGTTCGCCAGCGCCAACCCCTCTATTGGCGGGAACACCTCGACCGGCTCGAACGCGGCTGCCGCCGGCTGGCGCTGCCCTTTCCCGGCGCCGACGCGCTTGACCGCGACGCACAACGCCTGCTGGCCGAACAGAATCCCGGCCTGCTGAAGATCATCGTCACGCGCGGGCCGGGCGAGCGCGGCTACCGACCGCCGACCGGCGTGGCCAACCGCCTGATGATCGCCTATCCCCACGCCCCCGCCGCCTCCGGGAAACCGCTCGCCGTGACGCTTTGCCGACACCGGCTGGGCCTCAACCCGGCGCTGGCCGGCGTCAAGCACCTCAACCGGCTCGATCAGATCCTGGCGCGCGCCGAATGGGCGGACGAGTTCGACGAAGGGTTGATCCGCGACCTCGACGGCAACCTGATCGAGGCCGTGGCCAGCAACGTCTTCCTGGTCTTCGGCGATACACTGGTCACGCCCGAGCTGAATCGTTGCGGCGTTGCGGGTATCATGCGACAGAAGATCCTGGATCAGGCCGACTCGCTGGGGTATCAGGTGGATATCCGGCAGGTCGATCCCGCCGAAATCGCGCAGGCCGACGAACTGTTTCTGTGCAACTCGGTGGCGGGCATCCGGCCCGTGGCCAGCGTGGACGCGCATCGCTGGCCCGATCACCCCGCGACCCGTCGCCTGATCGAAGCCCTGAACCCGACATGATCCGAAAAGCCCTCGCCATCCTGTTCCTGCTGCTGATCGCCCTGGCCGGCATTTTCGGCTGGCGCGGCTGGCAGGCCATGCGGCAACCCCTCACGCTGCCCGAAGAGGGCCTCGTTTTCCAGCTCAAACCCGGCGCATCGCTGCGCACGCTATCCCGGCAACTCGCCGCGCAAGGCGTCGTCGCCAACCCCTGGTACGTGGAGATCCAGGCCCGCTGGCTGGACAAGGGCGGCGCCATCCAGGCCGGCGAATACCGGCTAACGCCGCCGATGACGATTCCCGACCTGCTGCGCAAACTGCGCCAGGGCGACGCGCTGCAACACCGCTTCACCATTGTCGAAGGAACCCGCTTCCGCGATTTCGCCCGCCAACTGGCCGAGATGGCAAAGCAGGGGCTGATTCGCGCCACCATCGAGGACGGCCAGTACGCGGCGGCCTTCCGCAAGCTCACCGGCCAGCCGCACGAGGAAGGCTGGATTTTTCCCGACACCTACCAGTACTCGCGCAACAACACCGACCGCGCCCTGATGCGGGAGGCCTACAGGAAAATGAAAGCTACGCTGGACAAAAACTGGACCTCGCGGCAAAAGGATCTGCCCCTGAAAACCCCCTATGAAGCGCTGATTCTCGCCTCCATCGTCGAAAAGGAAACCGGCGTCGCCAGCGAGCGCCCGATCATCGCCGGCGTCTTCGTTCGTCGCCTGCGCAAGGGCATGAAGCTGCAAACCGACCCCACCGTCGTCTACGGCATGGGCGAACGCTACCAGGGCAACATCCGCAAGGCCGACCTCAAGCGGGACACCCCCTACAACACCTACACCCGCAAGGGCCTGCCGCCCACCCCGATCTCCCTGCCCGGCGCCGGCGCCATCGAAGCGGTCACCCACCCCAACGACACCGGCGCGCTGTTTTTCGTCGCCAAGGGCGGCGGGCGGCATCACTTCTCGAAAACCTACAAGGAACACCGCGCCGCCGTGATCAAATATCTGCTCGGCGGCAAGGCCAAGCGCTACAAGGGAGACAGTTGATGACGCCCGGGCGGTTTATCACCTTCGAAGGCGGGGAGGGCGGCGGCAAGTCCACCCAGATCGAAAAACTGGCCGACTACCTGCGCGGGCGAGGCGTATCGGTTCAAGTCACCCGCGAGCCGGGCGGAACCGAAGTCGCCGAAGCCATCCGCCGGGTGCTGCTCGACAAGTCGTTGCCGGCAATGCGGGCCGACACCGAACTGATGCTGATGTTCGCCGCCCGGGTCGAGCATGTCGAAACGCTCATCAAACCCGCGCTGGCCAGCGGCGACTGGGTGCTGTCGGATCGCTTCGCCGACGCCAGCCATGTCTACCAGGGCGCGGGCCGGGGCGTTGATGAAACCCGGCTCGACGCATTGCACCGGTGGAGCCTCGGAGATTTCGAGCCGGATCTGACCCTGCTGCTCGATCTCCCGGTGGAGCAGGGCATGGCGCGGGTGCGCCAGCGCGGCGTCAAAGACCGTTTCGAGGAAGAACAAACCGAATTTTTCGAACGGGTGCGCGCGGGCTACCTCGCTCGCGCGGCGCGTTTCAGCCAGCGATTCCGGGTCATCGACGCCAGCGACGACATCGACACCGTGGCCCGACGCATCCAGACAGTGGTGGACGCATGGCTGCCGAACTGACTCCCTGGCCGTGGCAGATCGAACCGTGGCGGCGTCTGCACGCCCAGCGTCAGCGCGGCCAGATGCCGCACGCCATTCTGCTCATCGGCCAGCCCGGCCTTGGTCTGAACCATTTCGCCAGCGTACTGGCCCAATCGCTGCTCTGCGACCAGCCGCGAGACGACGGCCAACCCTGCGGCGACTGCGGCCCCTGCCGACAGTTCGCCGGCGACGTGCATCCCGACTTCCAGCGCCTGACGCTGCTCGAAGACAAAAAACACATCCTCGTCGACCAGATCCGCGAGATCAACGAATTCATCGGCCTCACCAGCGGCGGCTCCGGACGCAAGGCCGTGGTCATCTCGCCCGCCGACCGAATGAACGTCAACGCCGCCAACAGCCTGCTGAAAACCCTCGAAGAACCCCCCGGCGACATCACCATCATCCTCGTCGCGCACCAGCTACACCTGCTGCCCGCCACCATCAAAAGCCGCTGCCAGATGCTCAAGTTCAGCCCCCCGTCCCGCGAGGAGGCCTCGGCCTGGCTGAGCCAGCGCGGCCACGCCGACCCCGAAGCCCTGCTGCAACTCGGCCAGGGCGCGCCCTGCCTGGCCGAACGGATGGACGACCCCAGCCTGTTCCAGGCCTACGACGCGGTCGCCAGCGACATCATCGACCTGCTCCAGGGCCGCAAAACCTTTCCCCAACTGCGCGGCGACTGGCGCGGCCGCGACATCCACCGCCTGATGGACTGGTCTCTCTCCCTGCTGCGCGACTGTATCCGCGCCGCCAGTTATCCGGCCGATGGCCGGTTCGAGAACCCCGGTCGCATCGCCGACTTGCGGGAAATCGCCAACCGGTTACACTTGTCCCGCCTGTTCACCGTCCACGACCACCTCGTCGCCCTGATGAACCGGCTCGAACACCCACTCAACCAGGAACTGCTGCTCGACGACCTCTTGTTGTCATGGCAGTCGCTAGGCAGGTAAAGGCATGTCAACCGGACACTCGATTCTTTCGCTGTCGATCAAGGAAAAATCCTCCCTCTACGCCGCCTACATGCCCTTCGTCAAAAACGGCGGCCTGTTCATTCCCACCAGCAAGAAATACCGCCTCGGCGAAGAAGTCTTCATGCTCCTCAACCTCGTCGACGAACCCGAACGCATCCCCATCGCCGGCAAAGTCATCTGGATCACCCCGCGCGGCGCCTCCGCCAGCCGCACCCCCGGCATCGGCGTCCAGTTCAACGAAGCCGACGAAGGCAAGACCCGCCAGAAACTGGAATCCATCCTCGGCCCCAGCCTGAATTCAGAGCGGCCCACGCATACGATGTGACCTTTCCTTTGTTGGGGGCTGTGACCAAGAAGAACTCCAACCTCCAGGCGATGTCGGGCGAAGCCCGACGAGCCGTAAGGCTCTTTCTCCCCCTTCGCCCGCCCCGCCTCGCCAGTGCGCTGACTCGGGCAATCGGCCATGGATGGCCGATTGAGGCTTGTCCGCGCATGGATGCGCGTACAAGCCGACCGACAAAGGCGTACTGGCGAGGCGGGAAAAAGCGGGTGACGGGGGCGCCCTTTCTTTTGGTTACTTTTCTTTGGGCGAGCAAAGAAAAGTCACTCGCGCCCTTGCGTCATGAGCCAGAGAAGAAGTACGACCTCGTGGGGCGCGAAACC
>DRPO01000157.1 GCA_011330835.1 Gammaproteobacteria bacterium
ACTTGAGACAGATGTTCTGCAGTTCGGTATAGAACTCCAGCGAGTAGTGCCCGCCCTCGCGACCGATTCCCGACTGCTTGGCGCCACCGAAAGGCGTCCGCAGGTCGCGCAGGAACCAACTGTTGACCCAGCAGATGCCGGTCTCCAGCGCTTCCGCGACACGATGCGCCCTGCTGGCGTTGGTGGACCAGACCGATGCCGCGAGGCCATACCGCGTATTGTTGGCCAGAGCTATCGCCTCCTCCTCGCTGTCGAACGGCGTGACATGGCAGCAGGGACCGAAGATTTCCTCCTTCACCACCTTCGAATCCTCCGGCAGCCCGGTCCAGATCGTCGGCTGTACCCAGAAGCCGCCCGCCAGCGCCTCGGGCATTTCCGGCACGCCCCCGCCGGTGACAACGGTCGCGCCCTCCTCCGCCGCCATGCGGTAGTAGCCGAGCACCTTTTCCCGGTGCGCCTCGCTGATCAGCGGTCCCAGGTTGGTGCAGGCATCCGAAGGTTCACCCAGCGTCAGCGCCTCGGCCGAGGTCCTGAGACGATCGACGAATTCGTCGAAGACGGGGCGCTCCACATAGAGGCGTTCGGTGCCGAGGCAGACCTGACCGCAATTGGCGAAAACCGAACGGGTGGTTCCCTCGATCGCCTTCTCCATGTCGGCATCGGCAAAAATGATTCCCGGATTCTTGCCGCCCAGCTCCAGCGAACAGTCACGCACGCCCACGGATGCCGCGGCCATGATTTTCTGGCCCGTTGCCGTGGAGCCGGTAAAGGTGATGGCGTCGATGCCCGGATTTTCGATCAGGGCATTTCCGGTCACCGCGCCACGACCGAGCACGACGTTGTAGACGCCGTCGGGCATGCCGGCCTCCTTCATCACCTCGCCCAGCAGCGCCGTCGTCCGCGGCGTCTCCTCGGAAGGCTTGACCACGACGGTATTGCCGCAGGCAAGCGCGGGGCCAACCTTCCAGGTCATCAGCAACAGCGGAAGATTCCATGGGCCAATGACCGCAATGACGCCCTTGGGTTTTCTTTTCGTGTAGTTGAGCGCGCCGGTGCCGTCTGGCGTCGCCATGTGAAACGCCTCATCCGCGACGTTCTTGATCGTATCGGCGAATATTCTGAAATTGGCCGCGCCCCGCGGTATGTCTATATGCCGCGCCAGCGAATAGGGTTTTCCGGTGTCGAGGCATTCGGCTTCGAGAAACGCCTCGAAACGGTCGTTGATGCCGTCGGCCACGCGGTAGAGCAGCTCCACCCGCTCCTGTATCGTCATCTGGCCCCACGCCCCCTTCAGCGCCTCTCTGGCGGCGGTTACGGCGGCATCGACCTCCGCCGATCCGGCTTCCCGAAACTCGCCAACGACACGACCGGTATGCGGCGCGATATTCTCGATCACCTCGCCCGTCCCCTCGACATGGGCGCCGCCAATGAAACTCCTCAACTGGTCCATGCGGAACACTGCCTCGATACTGTTTTGTTCATTTCATGACTCCCGTCCGGCGTTGTTCTCCACGAGACTCCGACTCAACACTGTCGCGCCTGCTCGCGCGCAGGCTTCATCCTGTTCTTCCGATCCACCCGAAACGCCGACCGCGCCGACCAGCCGATCATCGAGCAGCAGCGGGAGGCCGCCGCCGAAGGCGACCAGCCTGGGACGCTGCAACAACCCCTCTCTGAGCAGGCTGTCGCTCTCCAGCAGCGCCTGCCACTCACTGGTGGGAAAGCCGAAACCGGCGGCGGTATAGGCCTTGTCGATCGCGATATCGATGGAATGGAGAAACGCGCCCGGCATCCGCAGAAACCCCGCGAGATTGCCGCCACTGTCGGCGACCGCCACATTGATGGCGATACCGAGCGCCTCGGCCTTTACGACACTGGCACGTATCACCAGAGCCGCCCCCTCCCAGCTGATGATTCGCTGTTCTACCGACGTTTTCATGGGCAGACGGAATCAAGGCAACAGGGGAGCGACACCACAAAGCGGGGATCAGGTATAGACACTGGTAAACGACTCCACCAATTCGCCCGTGTGATAGAAAATTCCGCGTCCGAGCTGATCCTCCGTCCAGGTAATGACCGGTCTGTCGGGCTGCGCCAGATAGCCGAGTCCCGCAAACGTTTCATTGCGATTGCCCGACGGGTCGAAGAAATAGATCGTGTAGCCGCGGGTAATACCGTGCCGTTGCGGTGTCACGTCGATCTTGACTTTTCTTTTCGCCATGACATCCGCCGCCTTGAGCACGTCGTCCCAGCTGTCGAGAAAAAAGGCGGCGTGGTGCAGTCCGCTGACGGGGCCACCGACAAAGGCGATATCATGGGGCGTATTGGTGCAGGAGAGCCAGGTGGCCGCCTGGATATTGCCCTCCGGCCCAACGAGGACCTGTTCGACGAGATAGAACCCCAGCACATCGATCATGAACTGGGTGGACGCCGCAACGTTATTGATGCCAGCTTCCGGGTTCAACTCGCACATCAGCAGGGCATGATCGAGCCAGTGAACCCCGGCGCCCTTCAGGCCATCCGGCCACGGGTCCGGATTGGTATTGCCAACGGCCGTACCGACCAGCTCCTTTTCGGCGTAGAGTCGCATCACGTGTCCGCTGGGCAGGCTGAACCTCAGCGTGCGTCCAACGAAGGGCAGCACGCCGGCAGCCTCCTCCTCCACGGCAAGACCGTAGTCGGCAATCTTCGTCTTGAATTCGTCCAGCGCGGCGTCACTGCTCACCTTGTAGGCAATGTGATCCATCCCCGCCTTGTCCGCCTGTGACAGAATGACCGAGTACTTGTCCCACTCGTCCCACCCCTTCAGATAGACGTTTCCGTTTTCATCCTCGTGTACTTTCTCCATGCCAAGCACATTGGTGTAATGACCAACGGCGGCATCCATGTCGAGTACGCGGATATTGATATGCCCAATTCTTAACACACTCATGTCGAAAATCTCCTCTCTTTCCAATTGACCAACGGCGGGTCAGACAAAACCGTATTTCTTGACGGATGCGCTCGGGTTGCGAATATTCTTCGCCAGCTTTCCCACCACCTCGACCCGCAAATCACTGCGCGGGAAGGCGCGGCAGGCCAGCACAACGCCGCTCGCCTCCTCTTCACGGGAGACGTGTTCCCTGCTCATGCAGCCAACCTCGTAGTCCCCTGCGGCAATCCTGATCTTGCAAACGCCACATCCCCCACCATGGCACCCGGAAGGGATGCCCCTTTTTCCCATCGCCACCATGCCGGACAACAGGGCCTGATCTTCACGGCAGAAAAACACCTCCTCCGTATCCTCGATCGAAATTACCCAGCGACGGAGGGCTCCGATCATCCCGCTACCCTAGATCGCCTTGAACAGCGGACTGCGGCTCCTGGCCTCGCCACTGGACTGGTTGAAAAAATTCTCCGTATAGATGTCTCTCTCGAAAAGGCGCCCCTGCATCAGCGTCGTCACGCAGGCATCCACCATCGGCGGCGGGCCGCAGAGATAGGCCTGAATGCCGCTGAAGCGCCCGTCATATATTCGCCGGGCCGCTTCATGGACGAAGCCGCGCTCTCCGCGCCACCCCGACTGCAGCGGCTCCTCCGACAGGACCGGGATGTAGTGGAAATTCTCGTGCTCGTGGTCCAGCTCTTCGAAGAGCTCGCGGTAATAGAGTTCGCGTTCATTTCGCGCACCATAGATCAGCGTCACATCCCGCGTCTCCGCGGATTCGAACAGATCGAGAATCATCGATTTGGGGCTCGACAGCCCCGACCCGCCAGCGAGGAACAGCATCGGTTCCGACCGTGACTTGCGTACGAAGAAGCGGCCATACGGCCCGGTGAAACGAAGCCGGTCGCCCTTTTTCAGGGTGTTGTGCAGCCAGGTCGTTGCCTGACCGTTTTCGACCAGACAGACGTTCAGCTCGACCAGCTTTCTTTCGGAAGGCGGGCTGGCGATGGAAAAGGCGCGCGGGCGCTCGACGCCCGGGACTTCGAGGTTGACATATTGCCCGGCCTGGAAGGCGATGCCGCTGCCCTCGATGGCGAGAAAGATCGCCTTGATTCGCGGTGTCAGCGTATCGATCCGGGTTACCGTTCCGGTGTAGTCGAGAACCGGGTGACCTTCCGCATCCTCGTCCTCCTCGAGATCGGCCTCGATGACGAGATCGCTGATCGGTGAGGCGCAGCATGCGAGGCACTTGCCCTCGTCCCGCTCCATATCCATCAGTGCGAACGGCGACGCATCGCCCTGATCGACTTCACCTTCGAGCACATCGACCTTGCATGTGGCGCAGAGGCCGTGGCCGCAGGCGTGGGGGAGATAGACGCCGGCACGCAGTGCGGCGTCGAGGATCGTCTGATCCTCCTCGACGGTAATCACCTCGCCAAGCGGCTCTATGGTCACTTCATATGACATGAAACCCCTCGACTCAGCTTCCGGAGCCCGCGATGCCGTTCAATCCGGGCGTCCTGAAGCGTACGACCGACTTGTGGCCGATGCCGTTCTCCGCCAGGCTCTTTTCCATGTCCGGCTCGAAGCCGGCGCCATCGAGCATCCACTCGACCTTCTCCCATTCGATTTTCGGCCAGTCGGGATGTGCGCCGAACGCGGCGGGCATCACCTCCTGCACGAAGGCCCCGAAAGGCATGTCCGGCGGCAGGGGAAAGGCCATCGGGCTCGATATCATCAAATGCCGATCCCAGCCGACGATCACCATCTGATTGCCATGGAAGTTCTCTACGCCGTCTTTTACCAGCGGCGGATATTCACCAATTGCTCTTACGCTCATCTATCTTCTCCAGCTCGTCATCGTCAGGGTCGCGGCAGAATCAGCCATTGCTGACCTCGGCGGGCGGTTCGTCGTCCAGCAGGCCCTTCCACTGCTTCCAGCGCTGCTCGTCCGGCGATCCGACATAATCCATGTTGTCCGCGCCGAGATTGATGTGATACCACTTGAGCACGTCCTCCAGCGATGCGCCGCCGCAATTGCCCTGGAAGATCTGTTGCGGCGGCAGCCAGGCCTGAACGTATTTCTCCGGCTCCCGGTCGAATATCTGTTTGCAGGGATCGGAGCAGAAATGGTATTTGTCGCCCATGTATTCACTGCTGCGATAGGCGATCTGGGTGGGATCATCGGGCTCGGTAAAGCCCATCGGAATCTGGCAGGTCTGACAGATGCACGGCAGCGTCTGCGAGTAGTAGCGATTCCCCTGCTCCTGCTGTTCACGCCAGTGCTCGTAACGGGGCCGGTAATACTTGTCGAAGCTGTCCGGATATTTTTCCGACAGCCAGGCCATTTTTTTGTCGTCGGGAACCCAGGTGTGGAAGGCCGCCGCTGCGGTGTGGTTGTAGAGAATGCCCCAGACCTGATGGCTCAGATGGTCCTTCTCCTTTGCGCAGATGTCGGCATACCACGGCATTTTTATCCCGTAGCGTTCCAGATCCTTGAACAACGCGCCGCCGTTCTCCTCGAAATAGATCTCCCAGGCTTCCTTCCAGGACATCGGACTTTCCGGCAGCATGTAATCCATCATTGCGCTGACCAGAGACAGCACCTTGTAGCCACGCCACAGCCACTTGTCGATCCATTCCTGCACGATGGGCACGTTGTCCTCGTGCTGCTCGAGCATGAACTTGATTGCCTGCAACCCCAGCGTCATGTGGCGCGCCTCATCGGACTGCGCCGAGAAACCGAAGGTGACGGTGGACATGTCGCCGTTATAGGCCGCGCCCGACATGAAGGGCACGAACAGCAAGTTCGTCAGGACATACTCGAACGAAAATCCGACCGCCACCATGAACTCGAACGGACCGGCCGTCATCGCATCATCGAAGAACGACTTGGGAACGGAGAGGTACCAGACCCGGTCATGCCAGTGCGGGAAATCGTGAAAGCCGTCGAAATACTTGTTGTAGTGGCTGATGGTATGGATCTGCGTCTGCGTGTGGCGCAGTTCATCCAGCGCCTGCATCTGACAGGCCACTCTCGCCCCTTCGCCCTCGAAGTGCCTGCCCTGCCGGGCGAACCCGCGATGCGCCTGATACTCCAGCGGCGTCACCCCCTGGATAAACAGCTTCAGGGCGTTGACGTAACGCGCATCGGTCAGATTGAGATGGCCATTGTTCTGTGCGAAGGCATCCATGATCGCGTAGAGTTTCTTCTCCTTTTCGCCCTGATACTTCCAGTAGGCGTCCATGGTCATCCGGAATGGATCTTCCCAGGCATCCCAGTCCTTGACCTTGATGCCTTCGTACTTGTCATAGGGGAATATCTTCTCCTTCGGCTGGTAACTTGGCTCCCAGCCAAGGCGGGTCATGAGCTTGTAGCGCTCACGCATGTTCAGTCGCTTTGCCATTTCGTTAACCTTTGAGCTGTCGTTGTTCAGTTCCAATAGATCGAGAAGGCGTCGTCGTCTTCCTCGACGTTTCCACCGAAAGAGATCAGGACCAGTTGAATGTCCTGCGGATCCCAGTCCGTGCCAGAAATCTCGGCCACCGTATCGCGGTTGATGACGAGTCTGTCTTCCGCGGTGATCCGCACCATCGCCGGCTGGTGCTCCAGTTCGGCGCCCGGGTTGTCCTTCAACGCCGCCTCGACGATCGGGCGGGCCTCATCGACGTCCTGCAACGCCAGAAATACCTTGCTCATTCTTCCACCCCTCCGTTACAGGCTGATGCCATTCTTTGCGGCCCGCTCTTCCAGGCCGGACGTGATCGCGGCCAGCGCGCCGTCCCCGTTTTCGAGTACCGCGGCGGCAAGCGGCGCCGCGGCCCCCCGCGCCCGCTCGGCCCACTGTTCGTACCATTCGCCAAGGATCGCCTTGTTCGCCGTCGATTCGGCCGCGGCCGTCGCGATCTGCTTGTCGACCCAGCGCCGGGACTCGTCATACCAGTCGACGGTAAATTCGGTCAGCATCGCGTAGGCGCTGCCGCCTTTCGCCGTCAATTGCTGTTCGAGATGCTGGAAAAAGAGGGGATGGATAACGGCATCGAGGATGAGGTTCTGGGCGAGAAAGAGTTCGAACCAGTCGCTGACGACCAGCGAATCCTCGACCGCCTTTCTCAACGGCTGGAAATCGGCCTCGTCAACCCACCGCTCTTTCGCATGATCGATTACCGAGGCATCATTGCCCGACAGCAGCAGGCCGATGCGCGTCAGATACTGGGCATTGCCCAGCCGATCGGCCGCATGGAGCATGGCAGGCGCGGTGATCGCGGTACCGTAGCCGCTGGCGCAGATCTGAGAATTGTTCATGTTGGCGCCCCACTCGTAATGCCGAAGGGGGACGACGAAATC
>DRPO01000158.1 GCA_011330835.1 Gammaproteobacteria bacterium
AAGCCGCGTCTGCCCGCCGAAGTGGTCAGCGAGCTGATGGATTATCTCGACGCCCGTTTCCTCGCCGACGGCCAAAAGGCGTCGGCCAAGCTGTTCGTTCAGCACCCGTTGCAGCCGTTTGACCGGCGTTATTTCGATGGCGGCGATCCGTGTTTGTTCAGCCACGACGCCAGTTGGGCCATCGGCCAGGCCGAAAAGAGCGAGCCCCCGTTCGTCGACGGCCCGCTGAACACGGCGGATGAGATCGAGGAGATCGAACTCGGCGCGTTGCTGAGTTTTTTCCACAACCCCGCCAGGGCGTTTCTCACGCAATCGCTGGGTATCCGACTGCCCGGCGAGGAGGACGCCCCGGATGACAGCGAACCCTTCTCGCTGGATGGCCTGTCCCGCTGGCAGTTGAGCGACCGCCTGCTGCGCCGGGGGCTGGATGAAAAACCACTGATCGACGCGGCGCGCCGTTTCGCCGGAGAAGGCCAGTTGCCGCATGGCGTTGTCGGCGAGGTGCAGCGGGAGAGGCTCGCATCAAGGGCGGAAAAGCTGCGCGGCCAGGTCGCGCCCTGGCTGGACAACAACCCCTGGCGACAGCCTGTGCCGCTCGACCTCGCGATAGGCGAACGGCGCCTGACGGGCAGTCTTGATCGCGTCACCGATAAAGGCGTCATCGACTTTCGCGTGGGCCGATTACGCGCCGTGGATCGGATCGCGCTGTGGATTCGCCATCTCGTCTTTGCGCTCGCGGTGGGGCAGGGCGAGAGCGTGTTCATCGCCGAGGAAGAGACGTTCCGTCTCCGGTCGATCGACAAGGGAGAGGCGCGAAAACAGCTTGCCGATCTGCTCGACCTCTACGCCGCCGGACTGCATGAGCCGCTGCGATTCTTCCCGCAAACCGCCTGGGATTTCATCAATGAAAAGAAGGACTGGGAGTCCGCCTTTTTGGGTGGATATAAATCCACTGGCGAAGCCGACGACCCGGCGGTTCGACTGGTTTTTCGTCATATAGAAGCACTGGAAGACCCTTTCGAGCGCATTGCCCGCGGAATCTGGGAGCCGGTTATCGCCTGTCAGGAGGAGGCGTAAGACATGACTACCCCTGAGTCCCTGAACCCTTTCACCATTCCCCTCAAGGGCGTTTCCCTGATCGAAGCCAGCGCCGGCACGGGCAAGACCTACAGCATCACCTCGCTGTACCTGCGCATGCTGCTCGAATGCGGATTGCCCGTCGATCGCTTGCTGGTGGTCACCTTCACCAAGGCGGCCACCGAGGAGCTGCGCGAACGCATTCGCGGACGCATCAAGTCCGCGCTGGCCTTTCTCGAAAATCCTGGAGCCGCCGGCGAGGACGCCCTGTTCGAGTGGCTGGAACAGCGCGGCGACAGGGACGAGGCCATCCGAGCCCTGAAGATCGCGCTGGCCAGCATGGACGGCGCGGCGGTGTACACCATCCACGGTTTCTGCCAGCGGGTGCTGACCGACAACGCCTTCGACACCGGCATGGCTTTCGAGCTGGATTTTATCGAGGACGAGGCTCTGCTGCGCGATCAGGCCGTGGAGGATTTCTGGCGGCGCTGGTTTGGCGGGTCGCGGCTGAGCCCCGCCATTGCCGAACGGCTGCTCGACTTCGTTGCCGATCCCGCCGCGCTGCTGGATCGAATCCGCAAACGCCTGAGCGGCGAGGTCAAGCTGTTGCCGCCCAGCCGAAACGCCGACGATGTCGTGGACGAGATCGAATCGTCCCTGGCCGCGCTGACAACGGCGCATGACCGGCTCAAGGCGCTATGGCCGGAAGCGCGGAATGAGGTGGAGGATTTTCTTTACAACAACACCGGCAAGAACAAGAACAGCTACAACCCCACGGCCATCGACAAGGCGTGGAGCGCGGTGGAGGAACTGTGCACCCGCGAAGCGCCCATGCTCTCGCC
>DRPO01000159.1 GCA_011330835.1 Gammaproteobacteria bacterium
CGACGAGATCCGGGAATTCCTGCCGCTGGCCAGAACGGTTTCGGAAAAAACCATGCAGCACCGGCTGCTGAATCGCGGGATTACCGAAGGCGGGCGCCGCGAAGCCGCGATCCTCGAAGAAGCGCGAAACGGCGTGGCGCGTGGCTATCTGCTGTTCGATGGCGACCAGCCGGTTGTCTACAACTACGGCTATCTCTCGCCCGGCGGCGTAATGACCCTGGAATACGGCGGCTACGACCCCGCGCTGCGCGACTGGTCGATCGGCACCCTGCTCGACTACCTCGTCATACAACGCGCCCATGACGATCCGGAAATCCACATGATCGACTTCGGCGAAGGCGACGGCGAATACAAGAAACGATTCTCGACCCGGGAGATGCAAGCCGCCCACGTCCTGTTTTTCAAACCCACGCCAAAGAATCTGGCGCTGATCGGAGCGCATCTGGCGACGAGTCGTTTTTCCAGCGGATTCCGCGCCTTGCTGATCCGTCTTGATCTGTTGGAAAAAGCCAAGCAACTGGCGGGCCAGACCAGCAAACCCCGGCAATCCAGCGCCTGACCCAGATATTTCATACTCGTCAGATCGTCAGAATCCGCTCCCGATAGTACTTGAGCTCATCGATGGAATCCCGAATATCCGCGAGCGCCAGGTGCTGCGAATCTTTCTCGAACCCCTTGGCGATATCCGGCGCCCAGCGTTTGGCCAGCTCCTTGAGCGTGCTGACATCGAGATTGCGATAGTGAAACCAGGCTTCCAGCCGGGGCATGCAACGGGCGAGAAAGCGACGATCCTGGCAAATGCTGTTGCCGCACATGGGGGACTTGCCAGCGGGAACCCAGGCCTTGAGGAAATCGATGGTCCGCCGCTCGGCCTCGGCTTCGCTGATGCCGCTTTCCTGAACCCTCGCGATCAGCCCAGAACCGCCATGCTGCTTCTGATTCCAGTCATCCATTGCCGCCAAACGTTCCTCGCTCTGCGAAATCGCCAGCACCGGCCCCTCCGCAAGGATATTGAGCTGCTTGTCGGTGACAATCGTGGCGATTTCGATGATGACATCGTTGAACGGATCGAGACCGGTCATCTCCAGATCGATCCAGATCAGGTTTTCCGCATCGGGTTTCATTGGCGGTTCCGTTTTCCAGTGAAGCAGGGAACGCGGAAGTTATCACAACAGGCTCGCCCCGTCGCCGATTCAGCAAGCCATTTTGGTGGATTTCGGCAATGTTAGGCGCAGCCCGACGAGCCGAAGGCGCTTTCCCCCCTTTTGCCCGCCTCGACAGCGCAAGTCCATCTACCCAATACACCACGGTTTTTGGGAATCGGGTCAAGACAGGGATAAACTTGCGGGATGTTGTCCGCTCACTGGGTTACCAATCTGTTTCTGGCCGCGCTGTCGGCGTCGGTCGTGGTTCGGCTCTGGCTGGAGCAACGCCAGATTCGCCATGTCGCCGCGCATCGAGACCGACCGCCGGAGCCCTTTCGGGGGCAGGTGTCAACGGAGGCTCACCACAAGGCGGCGGACTATACGATTGAACGGGCGAAGCTAAGACGCTGGCGTATTGTCTACGATGCCGGACTGCTGTTGATGTGGACGCTGGGCGGCGGGCTGGAGACGGCCTGGCGGTTCGCCAGCGGATTCGGCTTGGGAGAATTGCACACTGGCGTCATCATGATCCTGACGGTCGCATTGATCAACGGATTGCTGGAGCAGCCCTTCAGCCTTTACAGTACGTTCGTGATCGAAGCCCGATACGGCTTCAATCGCATGACCCTGGCCACCTGGCTGACCGATCTGGCCAAGGGGACATTGCTGGGGATCGCGATTGGCGCTCCGCTGCTTTACCTGGTGTTGTGGTTGATGCAATCCAGCGGCGGTTTGTGGTGGTTGTATGCCTGGGCGGCCCTGCTGGCGTTCAGCCTGGCGATGAGCTGGGCCTTTCCGACGCTGATCGCGCCGTTGTTCAACAAGTTCACGCCGCTGGACAAGCCGGATCTGAAAGCGGCTATCGAGAGTCTGTTGCGGCGCAGCGGCTTCCGGAGCAAGGGCATTTTTGTCATGGATGGTTCGCGCCGGTCGAGCCATGGCAACGCCTATTTCACCGGGCTGGGCCGGCAAAAGCGCATCGTCTTTTTCGATACGCTGATCGACTCGTTGTCCACGCCGCAAATCGTCGCCGTGCTGGCGCACGAGCTGGGACATTTCAAACACAAGCATATCCTCAAGGGGCTGCTGCTCAGCGCGGCGACCAGCCTGATTGGCTTTGCGATTCTGGCCTGGCTGATGCCGCGGCCCGCTTTCTACCAGGGCCTCGGCGTGAAAACCCCATCACTGGCGGCGGCGCTGTTGCTGTTCGTCATGGTTTCGCCGGTCTTTACCTTTTTCCTGCATCCACTGATAGCCTGGTTTTCACGCCGCCACGAGTACGAGGCGGACGCCTGGGCGGCCCGTCAGGCCAATGCCAACGATCTTGTTAATGCTCTGGTCAGGATGTACGAGGATAATGCCAGCACGCTGACGCCGGACGCGTTACATTCCAGCTTTTACGATTCCCATCCGCCGGCGCTGGCGCGCATCGACCACCTGAAACGATTATCCACTAACTAAGTTCAATGAGGACAAACCCATGAAACCGACGACCAAGACATTGAGCACACTGGTTTTCGCCAGCCTTTTCACACTGACCGCGCAGGCCGGGGAAACGCCGGACGCCGCGCACGGCAAGGCGCTGCACGACAAGAACTGCACCGGCTGCCATACCAACATGACGGGCGGCGACGGCTCGGCGCTCTACACCCGCTCTCACCGCAAGGTCACGTCAAAAGCCAGGCTGGAAGCCCAGGTGCGCCGCTGCGAAGGCAATTTGAAGCTCGACTGGTTCGACGACGATATCCACGACGTGGTCGAATACCTAAACAAAACCTGGTACAAGTTCGGCGAATAACAGGTGTCTGGACAAGGGACAGTCATCAAACGATTTGGCTCGGAAGCCTTGTTCGAGGACGAATCCCGGCAAGTTCACCGCGCCAAGGTCCGCCGCAAGCTGAGCCATCTGGTGGTTGGCGACCGGATCTCATACCAGAAAAGCGGCGACGAGTTCATCATCAGCGCCATCCAGCCGCGCCGCAACCTGCTGACGCGACAATACTTTCGCGGCAAGGCGCGCAGCATCGCCGCCAATATCGACCAGATCCTGATCATCACCGCGCCGCTGCCGCGCGCCGACTGGACCCTGGTGGACAACCTGCTGGTCACCGTCCGGCTGATGCCCGCCCGGGCGACCCTGGTGCGTAACAAATCCGATCACCCCGACACTCCGGAGGACATCGGGATTCTCCGGGAATACGAAGCGCTCGGCTACCCGGTCATTCACACCAGCGCAAGGCAACCGGACTCGCTGCCCCCCCTTGCAGAACGCCTGAAAGACGGGCTCAGCGTCATGATCGGCCAATCCGGCGTCGGCAAAACCACACTGGCGAACCAACTGATTCCGGATCTCGATGCGCCAACTCGCGAAATCTCGGAAAACGCCGAACTCGGACAGCACACCACCAGCGCGGCCACGCTTTACACGCTGCCGGGCGGAGGTCGGATCATCGACTCGCCGGGCATCAGGGACTTCACGCCCACCCCACTGGAAAAACAGGAATACCAGCACGGATTCGTCGAATTCGATCACTGGCTGGGCCAGTGCCAGTTTCACAACTGCCTGCATCGGCAGGAACCTGGCTGTGCGATCAAGCAGGCCGTTGAAAACGGCAAGATCAGCCAGCGGCGATATCAGAGTTATCTGGCGCTGGTCGAGCCCGGAGATTGATGATCAATGGACCAAACCTTAAGATCTCTCAGGAGACATTGGCGACTTCTCCGTTCGTCGCTAGAAGATCCGGGTTTTCCCGAGACAAGACGGGCGACGGAAACAACCCCTCGAAAGCGGGAATCTCGGGCAGGATAATCAGGGTCACGCCATTTTGGCGGGTCCATTTTTCGAGTCGCTCTCGCTGGATGCTGTCGGGCGAAAACGATAGCCATAACTGGTCGAACCGGTAAACCGACAACAATGTCGGGAGATCCCGTTCGCTGCCCAGCACCTTGTGATCCAGAATGCTGCGTCCCCGAACTTCGGGGCAGTTATCGAGAAACCCGACCAGTCTGGCCACGGGAAACCCACGCTGAATCAGAGAGCCGAGATTGATGCCTCGGTCATCGGTTCCGAAAATAATGATTTTCTTCTCGCCGGAATCGCCGTTGCCCATGACAATGCGCCGGCGAATCGCCTCCTTGATGATCACCCGAGGCGCCACCGCGAGTCCGACCAGGAACAATAACCCAATTGGACCAACGCCCAGCGAAATCTCCCGGGAACCGAACCACAGCAGACCAATAAATCCGGCCAGCCAGCCAATCGCCAGCAGACCGGCCACCCTCAACACGTCGCTAAGGACGATATGCCTCAGCGTATGACGATAGCCGCCGCCCAAAACCATGACCGGCAGCACCACGGCGGGCAACAACCAGAACCCCATCAGGTAGTCCGTGGCCACACGGTCCAGCAAACCTCCGCCAAAGCGCGCGAAGAGCCCCATTGCCCAAGCCGCTTCCACGGCAAGAAAATCCATCAGCAGGGGCGGCCCCATATGACGCAAGGCCCAGCGCCAATCGACCACGCCGACAACGCTGACCCACAAGCCCTTGACGATCCAGAACAGGTCCGACAAGGTCGTGGCGGAAGAGAAATAGGCGATATCGGCGCGCGCCTTTTTCGGGAACAAATGGCGCTGGTAAAACGCTTCCGGATCCTCATCGGGCGGATACATGGCGGACTCGTTACGGAAGGCGATCTGGTTGGGGCCGAAGATTCCCGGAACAAAATCGAGCACCTTGCGATACGGCCCTTTGAAAAGATCGGCGTAGCGCGTAGATTCCGGGCGAGGCCCGACAAAAGACATCTCACCCCGAAAAATGTTCCAGAGCTGGGGCAACTCATCCAGCTTGGTGCGCTCCAGGTATTTGCCGACCAGCGTCATCCGCGCATCGCCCGCGACGGTAACGCCCGGCCCCGACGTTCCCCAGTCCGCCGGAAACTTGCGAAACTTGTACAGATCGAAAACGCGACCGCCCAGTCCCAGCCGTTTTTGGGAAAAGAAAATCTCGCCGGGGGATTCCAGCCGGATCGCAATGGCGATGACCAACGCCACCGGCAGAGCGACCAGCAAGCCCAACAGGCTGAACAGAATATCCAGCGCTCGTTTCAAAGGCCTGGTTTTGAACAGAATGAAAAAGGAATCCGACACTAAAGCCCGCCTGTTTTTTTCGCATCC
>DRPO01000160.1 GCA_011330835.1 Gammaproteobacteria bacterium
CATGTCGGACGATATTTCAACGATCGCGACGCGCATGGACAATCTCGGCTACATGCCGACGATGGTGCGGGAAATGACGGGGTTGAACAACTCGGTCGCCAATATGTCCCAGAATATCAACGCGATGTCCTGGGACTTGGGTCAGTTGAATCACAACATCTCCAAACCCATGTCCAAGATGAACAAGTTCTTGCCTTGGTAGTATCGGGGAGAATGGACAACGGGACTGTTCGGGATTAAAATAAGAATGATTATTATTTAAGTTAGCATCTCCCATGCCTGCAAACCCATCCTGTCGCGATTCCGAGTCCCCGGAGGCTGAAATCTACCGTTCGCTGGACAAGGCGGAAGTCGGCCAGCTTGTCCGGCTGAAATCGGTCAACGCCAGCAGCCGCACCCGGGAACGTCTGTTGAGCATGGGGTTGCCGCCGGGCGCCGTGTTCGAGGTGCTGCGCAATCGGGGAGGCTCGGTCGTGGTGGGCCGCCAATCCAACCGGCTGGCGATTGGCCGTGAAATGGCGAAAACGCTGCTGATCCAGCCGACCATCGAGCACGGTTCGGCGTCGCGATAACCGTTTCCCAACCGAACTGTCGAGTCACTCATGGAAGTCAGCCACACCCTGGCGATCATCGGAAACCCGAATTCCGGGAAGACCACGCTGTTCAATGAGCTGACGGGCGCGCGCCAGCGCACGGGCAACTGGCCGGGCGTCACGGTGGAGCGCAAGGAAGGCCAGTTCGATTATCAAGGCGAGCGTTTTCTGCTGGTCGATCTTCCCGGCACCTATTCGCTGGACTCCGAGTCGCCGTCCCTGGATGAGCGGATCGCGCGCGAATTCATTCTCTCCTACAAGGCCGATGTGGTCATCAACATCATCGACGCCTCCAACCTCGAACGCTCGCTGTACCTGACCGCGCAACTGGTCGAGATGGCGATCCCGATGGTGGTGGTGCTGAACATGATCGATGTCGCCACCAGTCATGGCGTCTCGGTGCAAGCCGAGCGGCTGGAGGCGTTGCTGGGTTGCCCGGTCGTCGTCACCGCGGCCACCAAGGGGCAGGGCATGAACCGGCTCAAGCAAGTGGTCGGCGAACAGATCCGGCATCTGTCGCTGCCGACGGCGAGGGTGGATTATCCCGCGTCGGTGGAAACCGCCCTGATCGCGCTGGAAGCGCCGTTGCGCCATCATGTGTCCCATGCCCGGCTGCGCTGGCAGGCATCGCAGCTGTTGTTGCAGCGGCCCGCCGCCGCGGCGCTGTCGCTGGCGGAGGTTAGCGCCGAGGCGGAGCGTTTTCGCCAGCAAATCGAGCAATCGGAGCACACCGATATCGATCAGCTGATCTCGTTGGCGCGCTATGCGTTTGCCGAAAGGCTGGCCCGCGAAGCGTCCACGGTGTCGCGACAGACCGCCCGTCGCTGGTCCGACAGGATCGACGACCTGGTGCTGAACCGCTGGCTCGGCATACCGATCTTCCTGCTGGTGATGTACCTGATGTTCACCTTCACCATCAATATCGGCGGCGCATTCGTCGATTTTTTCGACAGGGCGGCGGGCGCCCTGTTCGTCGACGGTCTGGGCGCGGCGCTGGACGCCATGGGCTTTCCGGCCTGGCTGCGCGTCCTGCTGGCCGATGGCGTCGGCGGCGGCGTGCAGGTCGTGGCCACCTTCATCCCGATCATCGGATTCCTCTATCTATTCCTGTCGCTGCTGGAAGATTCGGGCTACATGGCCCGCGCGGCTTTCGTCATGGATCGCCTGATGCGCGCCATCGGCCTGCCGGGCAAGGCCTTCGTGCCGCTGATCGTCGGCTTTGGCTGCAATGTGCCGGCCATCATGTCCACCCGCACCCTGGACGTCGAGCGCGAGCGGCTGATCAGCATCATGATGGCGCCGTTCATGTCCTGCGGCGCGCGCTTGTCCGTGTACGCCCTGTTCGCCGCCGCGTTCTTTCCGGTCGGCGGCCAGAACGTGGTTTTCGCGCTCTATCTGGTCGGCATTCTCGCCGCGATATTCACCGGCTTCGTGCTGAAAAAGACCCTGCTGCAAGGTGAGGCCGGCGCCTTTTTGATGGAGTTGCCGACCTACCGCATGCCATCGCTGAAAGGCATGCTGCTGCACAGCTGGAACCGGCTGCGCGGCTTTGTGCAGGACGCCGGTAAATACATCGTCGTCATGGTGGTCGTCATCAATGTGCTGAACTCGCTGGGAACCGACGGCAGTTTCGGCAACGAAGACAGCGAGAAGTCCGTTCTCAGCGAGATCGGTCGGACACTGACGCCCGCCTTTGGTCCCATGGGCATTCGCGAGGACAACTGGCCCGCCATGGTGGGCATTTTCACCGGTCTGCTCGCCAAGGAAGTCGTCGTCGGCGCGCTCGACGCCATGTACTCGCGAATGGACCACCCCGACGGCGACAAGGATGATGGAGACAAGCCCTTCGACCTCGGGGGCGCGCTGGCCGACGCGGTCGCCACCATCCCGGCGAATCTGCGAGATGTGGTCAACAGCCTCGCCGACCCGCTGGGTCTGGGCATTGTCTCCAACGCCGTCGACAAGACCGTCGCGGCCAAGGAGCAGGGCGTCTCCATGCAGACCTTCGGCGCCATGCAACGGCGGTTCGACGGCAAGATCGGCGCATTCGCCTATATGCTCTTCGTGCTGCTCTACTTTCCCTGCGTCGCCGCCACCGCCGCCATCAAGCGCGAAGCCGGCTGGCGCTGGATGCTGTTCGCCATGCTTTGGACCACCTCGCTGGCGTTCATGATGGCCACCCTGTTTTACCAGCTCGCCAACTTCTCGCAACATCCGAGCGCTTCCCTGGGCTGGGCGCTGGGCATCGTCGCGGTACTCACTGGCGTGTACTTTTTCCTGCGTGAAATGGGGAGGCGATTTCCGCCGGTCGCCAAACCGTTTCCCGTTCCCGTCGTCGTTCAGCGGGGCAAGCAGTGTCATTGAGCTCGCCTTCGCCCGAAAGAATGGGGGAGGGTTCCAGTTTCCCCCGACCTGTCCAGGTTGGTTCAGCCCGGCGCGCGGGCGCTCTGTTTCTGGGGGCGGAACAGTATCCCTGATCTCAAAACCCGGATGTCCCTGGTTTTGTGGCCAGAACATCTCTACCGGGCGTTGCCCATCATGAGCCGTCATCCCGGCGAACGCCGGGATCCAGATCAGTAGGCCTGATAAGCGCGAAGGCGCATCAGGCAATCGGGGGCGCCATAAGCAATGTCTTATCAGGCCTACAGCGCTTACATCAAAAAGAGGCAACACCCTGGAGGGTTTCAACACAAAGGCAAGCTGACCGCCAGAAAATCCTTCGGATTTCGGACGTATCGTGGAGCAGAAATCGCGTTATATCATTCACTTGCCGACGCCAGAGTTTACCCATAGATTCTGCTGAGGAGCCTGATTTTTAGCTTATTTAAAGTACGCTCGCCTCAGCCTTATCAAGGCTTTACTGAACGCCTATCATCTGTATAATGCAGCGACATTTTTATTTCAAACATTTAAAAGGACTATGACTCGTAAAGTTAATATTGCTTCAGCTCTTGCTGTCGCTATTGTGACAAGCTCACAGATTGCCGCGGATCCAAAACCTATTGATGCCAATATTTCATTATTTGATTATTCAGAGGCGACTTCCGCCTTTGAAAATGCTTATAGTAATTTCAACCTGGATGTCAGCAAGGATCGTGGTGACGCCCAGACTAAATATACAGCCAGTCTTGGGATTGATGCGCAACGGGTATTAAGCAGTCCTAACCGTGACATTGATCTGAGATTTGTCGGCAATGGTCAAATAAAACGTGATGGAGTCGCGGGTGCATCTAGCACAAACAATTATGTAATGGATTCCAGCATCACTTATGACAACTACTTCCAACCCGACAGCAAAGGTGGTTTCTGGTTTGGCAAGTTGGGAATAAAGGCGGATGACAGTTTTAACGATCTGGATACCCGCTTGAGTGTTGGTCTTGGTTATGGTCGAGTGACTAACGTGACCCCTATGGCAAAGGCGATTCGTTTGGTTCAGGAATTACGCTATCGTGGCGCGCTAGCGGCCGCCCCATCTAAAGATACCTATCGCCGAATAGCTGATATTATATCGCGGGAAAACGAGTATCAGAGTAAATATGGCGGAAAACCCAAGTTTTATCAGCAGTACTGGATTGGCGACATTGAAAAAGTTCTTGGAAAAACACTGAGTGCAACCGGAGCTTTAGCGGCGCGTGACGTCCTAATCGATGAGAATATATCTACGCGTCGCTATGGGTGGAAGGTAAGAGCTGGATTATCTTATGTTGGCAAGGATTTTTCTGGGTTAACAGACAACCCTGGAGTTTTACTGGGCGCCGAATACCATCGCCCATTGAGTAACCAGACACAGTTCTCCAATGAGGCCGAGCTGGTGACGACCTTTGATAGCACCAATAGCTACACCCTAAACAACACTATGAGTTATGTGCATGAAATTGAAGACCGAATTGACTGGATTAATCGTTGGAACCTGAACTACAGCCATTCCGCTATTGATTCCGACAATGTAGTAACAAACACTCTGTCTTCCATACTGGCATATGAGCTGGGCAACTCACTCGACCTCGCGCTGACTGCTTTGATTAAGAACACCGATGGTAATCGAACAGTCTCTGCCGGTGAAAAATCGGATGGTACAGATCGTTCTCTGAATATCGGTGTTCGTTATCGCTTACGCTAAAACGGTCGGATTCCGTCGCCTTTCAATGTAGCTCCTCGGCGATATTTGTGGGTAATAAAACCAAGTCTTGACAGCCGGGCTCCGAGTGGGGAGCCCGTGGGTTTCCCTTCGCCATCCCTGGCTAGGGGGCGTGTGGATAACCCGATGAACGACCGCCGCCAGTGGCGGATTGTGTCCCAACGCCACCCCGGCGTGGGGAAGAAAGGTCTGACCATCGTGCGTGGCGGCGTCGCTGACCGCCCGGGCGTCGATATACTTCTCGCGACCAAGAATACCCCATTCAGAGGGTGTAGATTTTCGTCGAGAGCAAGGCGTAAAAACGCAGGCATAGTGGCGCTATGTCAAGTTTTTACAACGCAGCTGTCGATGAAAAGATGCGCGGCATGAATGGGGTATTCTTGGTCGCGAGGAGTATATACCGTTTATCCCCAATTCGGTATAGTCCTTCCTTTTTCCCCGGCGCATTTTTTCAATGGAAAAACTTCTGATCCAGGGCGGTGTTTCGCTGGACGGGGACGTTCGCATTTCCGGCGCCAAGAATGCGGTGTTGCCGATTCTGGCGGCGACGCTGCTGGGTTCTTCGCCTTCCAAAATCAGCAATGTGCCGCATCTACGCGATGTGACGACGATGATGCGTTTGCTGGGGCAGTTGGGCGCGTCGCTGACGGTGGACGAGAAGATGGCCATCGAGGTCGATCCGACGACGGTGGACAGTTGTCTGGCGCCCTATGAGCTGGTGCGCACCATGCGGGCGTCGATTGTGGTGCTGGGGCCGCTGGTGGCCCGGTTTGGCGAGGCGGAGGTGTCGTTGCCGGGAGGCTGCGCGATCGGCGCTAGGCCGGTGAATCTGCATATCGACGGGCTCAAGGCGATGGGCGCGGAGATCCAGGTGGAGGAGGGGTATATCCGCGCCCGGGCGAAGCGGCTGAAGGGCGCGCGGATTTTCATGGATCTGGTGAGCGTGACCGGCACCGAGAATCTGATGATGGCGGCGACGCTGGCCGAGGGGACGACGGTGATCGAGAACGCGGCGCGCGAGCCGGAGGTGGTGGATCTGGCGCGCTATCTGATCCGGATGGGCGCGAGGATCAACGGGGCGGGCAGCGATGTGATTACCATCGAGGGCGTCGAGCGGTTGTCGGGCTGCGCGCACCGGGTGCTGCCGGATCGGATCGAGACCGGCACCTTTCTGGTGGCGGGGGTGATGACTGGCGGTCGGGTGCGGGCGCGCGGGGCGGATCCAACGATTATCGACTCGGTGCTGGCCAAGCTGGCGGAGGCGGGCGCGGAGCCGGTCATCGATGGCGAGGACATCGAGATCGACATGCGCGGCAAACGGCCCCGGGCGGTGAGTATCCACACCGCGCCGTATCCCGGTTTTCCGACCGATATGCAGGCGCAGATCATGGCGATGAACACGATCGCCTCGGGAACTGGTACGATTGTGGAAAATGTTTTCGAGAACCGTTATATGCACGTTCAGGAAATGCAGCGCATGGGCGCCGATATCCGGCTGGAGGGCAATGCCGCGATCGTCACCGGCAAGGATCGGCTTTACGCCGCGCCGGTGATGGCGACGGATCTGCGCGCCTCGGCCAGCCTGATTCTGATGGGGCTGGTGGCGCGGGGCGAGACGCTGATGGACCGGGTGTACCATATCGACCGGGGCTACGAGCGCGTCGAGGAGAAGCTGTCCGGCATGGGCGCGGTCATCCGCCGGGTGCAGGAGATGCCGACGTGAACGATGAACTGGTGATTGCCCTGTCGAAGGGGCGGATCTATCGCGAAACGCTGCCGTTTCTGAAGCAGGCGGGCATCGAGCCGGTGGACGATCCGGAGACCAGCCGCAAGCTGATTCTGCGGACGACTCACGACGATGTGAAGCTGCTGGTGATCCGCGCCACCGACGTGCCGTGCTATGTGGAATACGGCGCCGCCGATGTCGGCGTGGCCGGCAAGGATGTGTTGCTGGAGCAGAGCGGCGGCAATCTCTACGAGCCGGTGGACATGGGCATCGCCCGTTGCCGGCTGATGGTGGCCGCGCCGGTGGGCAGCGATCTGTCCGGGCGCAAGCGGCTCAAGGTGGCGACCAAGTTCGTGCGCTCGGCGCAGCGGCATTTCGCGGCCAGGGGGCAGCAGGTGGACATTATCAAGCTGTATGGCTCGATGGAGCTGGCGCCGCTGGTGGGGCTGGCCGATTGCATCGTCGATCTGGTCGATACCGGCGGCACGCTCAAGGCCAACGGCTTGGCGCCGGTGGAGCATATCGCGGACATCAGTTCACGGCTGATCGTCAACAAGGCGTCGATGAAGCTGAAGCGGGAACGCGTCCATCGGCTGATCGACAAATTCGCGGCGGTCGCGGAATCGCGAGAGGCGGCATGATGACAGACTCTATTCAAACCCTGCAATTCGAGACCGATGACCTGCGCATCCAGGGCATCAAGGAAGTCAGCGCGCCGGAGACGGTGCGCGCCGAACTGCCGATCTCGCCGACGGCGTCGCGGACGGTGTACGAGGCCCGCAAGGCCGTCGCCGATATCCTCCACGGGCGGGACGACCGGCTGCTGGTCATCGTCGGCCCCTGTTCAATCCACGATCCCAGGGCCGCCGTGGAATACGCCGGACGGCTGAAAAAGCTGCGCGAGGCGCTGGCCGACGATCTGCTGATCATCATGCGGGTCTATTTCGAGAAGCCGCGCACCACGGTGGGCTGGAAAGGCTTGATCAACGACCCGGATCTGGACAACAGCTTCCACATCAACAAGGGGCTGCGGATCGCCCGCAAGGTGCTGCTGGATCTTGCCGAGATGGGCGTTCCGGCGGCCACTGAATATCTCGACCTGATCAGCCCCCAGTATGTCTCCGACCTGGTGAGCTGGGGCGCCATCGGCGCGCGCACCACCGAGAGCCAGGGGCATCGCGAGCTGGCCTCCGGTCTGTCCTGCCCGGTCGGCTTCAAGAACGGCACCGACGGCAACATGCAGATCGCCATCGACGCCATTGGCGCGGCCTCGCGGCCCCACCATTTCATGTCGGTGACCAAGGCGGGGCATTCCGCGATCTTCTCCACCACCGGCAATCCGGACTGTCACATCATTCTGCGCGGCGGCAACGGCAAGCCGAACTATGACGCCGCCGGCGTCGACGCCGCCGCGAAGAGTCTGGAAAAGGCCGGTCTGCCAGCGCGGCTGATGATCGACCTCAGCCACGCCAACAGCCAGAAACAGCATGAGCGCCAGATCGACGTGGGGCGCGATGTCGCCCGCCAGATTTCCGGCGGCGACGTCCGTATCATGGGCGTGATGATCGAAAGTCATCTGGTCGCCGGTCGGCAGGACGTCAAGGACGGCAAGCCCGAGGTCTATGGGCAGAGCATCACCGACGCCTGCATCTCTTTCGACCAGACCGCCCCGCTGCTGGAAGAGCTGGCCGCCGCGGTCCGGAACCGCCGGGCGGCTCAGGCGCTGGCGACGGAGTCGGCCCGTGCTTGAGATCGCGCGCCTGAGCACGGCGCGGGACGATTTCAGCCAGCGCCTGGATGAGCTGCTGGCCTGGGAAAGCGTTTCCGACGACCAGGTGCTGGCCACCGTCAACGAGATCATCGGTAGAATCCGGCGGGAAGGCGAGGCGGCGTTGCTGGAGTTCACGCAGCGCTTCGACGGGTTGTCGGTGGATTCCGCCGCGGAGCTGGAAGTGAGCCCCGAGCGGTTGCGGGCCGCGCTGGAAGCGATCCCGTCCGCGCAGCGCGAGGCGCTGGAACAGGCGGCGGCGCGCGTGCGCGACTACCATCAGCGGCAACTGGGCCAGTCCTGGGAATACCGCGAAGCCGACGGCACCCTGCTGGGGCAGCAGGTGACGCCGCTGGATTCGGTCGGGCTGTACGTGCCGGGCGGCAAGGCCGCCTATCCCTCCTCGGTGCTGATGAACGCGATTCCCGCCAAAGTGGCGGGCGTGGGAACACTGGTCATGGTCGTCCCCGCGCCGGGCGGCGAACTCAACGACATGGTGCTGGCGGCGGCGCATATCGCCGGCGTCGACCGGGTGTTCACCATCGGCGGCGCGCAGGCCGTGGCGGCGCTGGCTTACGGCGCCGGGGTCGTGCCGGCGGTGGACAAGATCGTCGGGCCGGGGAACATCTATGTCGCCACGGCCAAGAAACTGGTGTTCGGCGTGGTCGGCATCGACATGATCGCCGGCCCCTCCGAGATTCTCGTCGTCTGCGACGGTCAAACCGATCCCGAGTGGGTGGCCATGGACCTGTTCTCCCAGGCCGAGCATGACGAGGACGCCCAGGCCATCCTCGTCTCCCCCGACGCCGCTTTCATCGACGCTGTCGCCGACGCCATGACGCGGCTGATCGAAGAGATGCCGCGCGCCGACATCATCCGCAAATCGCTCGAAGGCCGGGGCGCGATGATCCACGTCGCCGACCTCGACGAGGCCGTGGACGTCGCCAACCGCATCGCCCCGGAACACCTTGAACTCTCCGTCGCCGACGCCGAAGCCATGGCCCGGAAAATCCGCCACGCCGGCGCCATCTTCATCGGTCGTTACACCGCCGAAGCGCTGGGCGACTACTGCGCCGGCCCCAATCACGTCCTGCCCACCTCCGGCACCGCGCGCTTCTCCTCGCCGCTGGGCGTTTACGATTTCCAGAAACGCAGCAGCCTCATCGGCTGCTCCGCCGAGGGCGCCTCGCAACTCGGCAAGACCGCCTCGACGCTGGCGCGCGGCGAAGGGCTGATCGCCCACGCCCGCTCGGCGGAATACCGGGTTCGGGAATAAAGTATAATTCCAGTCTGATGCCACAAACCTTATGGGAGTTCCATGAAACTCAAAGTCGTCATACATGAAGCGGAAGAGGGCGGATACTGGGCCGAAGTGCCTTCTATTCCTGGATGCGCTACGCAAGGAGAAAGCTTCGACGAGTTGTTGAGCAATATTTACGAAGCAGTGGAAGGGTGTTTGTCTGTAGACGTTGGAGATATTCCAATTTCTGGAAACGACAAGATATTGGAGATCGCGGTTTGAAAACCGTTAGCGGAAAGAAATTTTGTAAGTGTATTGAAAAGAAAGGTTGGGAATTAAGGCGTATTAACGGCAGTCACCATGTTTACGCGAAAAAGGGGGAAGTTGCTCGTATTTCGGTTCCTGTTCACGGAAACAAGCCTTTAAAAGTGGGATTGCAGCGCCATTTGATGAAAATTGCCGGAATTGGTGAAGACGAAATCTAAGAGTGTCCATTGGTAAAATTGGTTGAAAAACTCATCCGCCCGGAAATCCGCGCGCTGTCGGCCTATCATGTTCCGCCCGCCGACGGACTGATCAAGCTGGACGCCATGGAGAATCCCTATCCCATGCCGGAGGCGCTGCGGCGTGACTGGCTGGCGGCGCTGCAAGGCGCGGCGTTGAACCGGTATCCGG
>DRPO01000161.1 GCA_011330835.1 Gammaproteobacteria bacterium
ATCCTGATTGGGGATGGCCCGCAGCTCTTCATCCTCGAAGACGTTACCGGCGCTGGCAAGACCGAGGCTGCGCTGATCCTCGCCGCCCGGCTGATGGCCGCCAGGCAGGGGCAGGGTCTGTATATCGGCCTGCCCACCATGGCCACGGCCAATGCCATGTATAAACGCATGGCGAAGGTTTACCGAAAGCTATACCAATCGGGTGAACCCGCGCCCAGCCTGATCCTGAGCCACGGCGCGCGCCACCTGTCGGAAGATTTCCAGCAATCCCTGTTGACGGCGCACGAAGGTGGCAATGGCTATGGCGATGAGGAAAGCATCGTCGCCCAGTGCAACCGCTGGCTGGCGGACAACCGCAAGAAAGCGCTGCTCGCCGATGTCGGCATCGGCACTATCGACCAGGCCCTGCTGGCCGTAATGCCGGCCCGCCATCAGTCCCTCCGCCTGCTCGGCCTGACCGGCAAGGTGCTAATCCTCGACGAGGTGCATGCCTACGATGCCTACACCTCCGAACCGTTGAAGCGCCTGATCGAGTTTCATGCCGCTCTGGGCGGCAGTGTCATCCTGCTGTCAGCCACCCTGACCCGCAAACAGCGTGAGCAACTGGTCGGCGCCTTTCAGGGCGGTTCGTCTTCCGCGTTGCAGTCGGGTGAGTATCCACTACTGACACACGCCGTCCTCGATAGCGTAGTGGCGGAGCAAAAGGTCGCTACCCGTTCCTCGGTCGCACGCCAAGTCGCCGTGACCCTGCTCCATGATGAAGCTGCCGTGCCGGATCGCATCCGCCAAGCTGTGGAGGCCGGAGAATGCGTCTGCTGGATTCGCAACACGGTGCATGACGCCCGCAACGCCTGGCGGCAATTGCGGGACGCCGACTGGCTGGAAAGCAACCACCTGCACCTGTTCCATAGTCGCTACGCACTTTGCGACCGACTGCTCATCGAACAGGAGATGCTGGAGCGGTTCGGCAAGGACTCAACGCCAGAGCAGCGCCTGGGCCGGGTGCTGATCGCCACCCAGGTGGTCGAGCAATCACTGGACCTGGATTTCGACCGCATGATCTCCGATCTGGCCCCCATTGACCTGCTGATCCAGCGAGCCGGTCGGCTGCATCGCCACCAGCGCGGCGAGCGTGGAACACCCGTACTGGAAGTGCTGTCCCCACTGCTCAACGACGATCCGCAAGCCGACTGGTACAAGGCCCTGTTCCCCAGGGCGCACTACGTCTATCCCGACACTCTGGTGCTGTGGCGCAGCGCCACGCGGTTGCACGAAAAAGGCGGCTGGCACATGCCCGGAGGCACTCGCGAGTTACTGGAATTCGTCTATGACGACGGCGGGGAGATTCCCACGGGGCTCGTGGATGCCAAAGCGGTCGTAAAAGGTGAAACCCTTGGCGAACGCGATGCCGGACAATCCTCCAGTCTGCGCCTCGATCGAGGGTATCGCGGCGACCCGCAATGGGACGAGGAAGCCCGCATCGCCACCCGACTGGGCGATGACAACCAGACGGTCTATCTGGCTCGCTGGGAAAACGGGGGCTTGAAACCGTGGGCGGACGAAAGCCGTTATCACTGGGACCTGTCCAGCATGCGCGTCAACCCTAGGCAGCTATGCGAACTGGCGCCGCTGGAAGATGGCGCCTTACAGAAGACGTTGGATCAACTACGTGAACACGAAAAACTGTTCGACGAGGCCAGCTTCATCATCCCGTTGGTGAAGGATGAACAAACATGGCGAGCCGTCGGACAAGACAAGAACGGACAGGAAGTTCTGATTCAGTACGACCCGGATGCTGGATTGGAGATCGGCGGGACAACATGAGCCATCCCGCTGATCCACCCCACAATGGTGGGGAAATGGTGTTCCAGCCAATCTACACAGGTTCATCCCCACGGGGCGGGGAACTGAAGCCAAACGATTGTGGTGGAAAACCGGCTTGATTGTCAACCAATTTACACCTTACAATTATATTTGTTTCTGGTTGAAAGGGTCTGGCGATGCGAACTTAATTTTATTCGATTTCTGCTCCGGCTTGGACGCTGGTTGCGGATAGAAATCGATATCAAAACATCAGGAGAACAGAACAGTGAATCTGCTGACCACCCCCTGGATTAGAAGTATTTCGAGTGCCGGGGGTTCCGGAAAACTGGCGCCACATGAAATCAGCCACCCCGACATCATCGACATCGCCGCCCCCCGCGCCGATTTCCGTGGCGCCATCTATCAACTGCTGATCGGTCTGCTGCAAACCGCCTTTGCGCCGGCAGACATCAAGACCTGGCGGCAGTACTGGAACAACCCGCCCGATGCCGAAACGCTGGCGAGCGCTCTTGCTCCCTACCGGGAGGCATTCGAACTCATCACCCCAATTGGTAAACCGGCATTCATGCAAGATCTGACCCTGGAGGAAGGCGAGCACAAGGAAATCGCCGCGCTATTCATAGACGCACCAGGCGGCAAGACCTTGCGCGACAACCAGGATCATTTCTTCAAGCGGGGTGGCATTGAAACGTTGTCGCCGTTTTCCGCCGCCCTAGCCCTGTTTACCTTACAAATCAATGCGCCGCCCGGCGGTGTCGGGCACCGGGTATCGGTGCGCGGCGGCGGGCCGCTGACCACTCTTGTACTACCTCCCGAAGGCAATGAGATCGATTGCCTGTGGCGCCGTCTGTGGCTGAACGTGCTGACCAGCGAAGAACTGGAGGACTTGCCGGGCAATCAACAGAACCGCTCTCCGGAACGGATTTTTCCATGGATGGGGGCAACACGCACCAGTGAGAAAAAGGGCATGGAAACCTACCCCGAACAGGCGCACTCCTTGCAGGTGTACTGGTCCATGCCACGGCGCATGCGTCTGGACGAGACCGGGAAAAGCGGTGTCTGCGATCTGAGCGGGGAACCTTCGGAGGAATTGACGACAGGTTTTCTTACAAAGAACTACGGCATCAACTATGCCGGCTACTGGCAGCATCCGCTGACACCTTATGTGCTGGAGGGCGACAAGGAGCCGCTATCCATCAAGGCCCAGCCGGGTGGACTGGGATACCGTCACTGGCTGGGGCTGGTGGTGACCGCGCAACAGGGCAAGCTAACCCGCGCACCGGCCCTGGTGGTTCGTCGCTACGAGGTGCGCCAGCATCGCTTGCCCGAGCTCGATTTCGAACCCCGTCTGTGGGCTTTCGGCTATGACATGGACCACATGAAGGCGCGCTGCTGGTACGAGGCCGAGATGCCACTGTTCAACCTGGAACAGGAGCAGCGCGAAGATGCCGGAGAGCTGGCGAAGAAGATGATCGAAGCCGCCTCCGACGTACTCAAAACCCTAAAGTCCGCGCTCAAGAGCGCCTGGTTCGACCGCCCCAAGGACGCCAAGGGGGATATCTCCTTCATCGACGCCAACTTCTGGTCCGCCACCGAGCCGGATTTTTACGCCATTCTGCGCGAACTGGTTGCCCATCTGGACGATGAAGATGCAGTTGACGAACGGCTCCAGAAATGGGGCGGAATGCTCAAACAGCAGGCACGCATACTTTTCGACCAATATGCCCTGTCCAGCCTCAACGAAGACGGCGACCTGAAGCGCGTGGTCAAGGCGCGTGACGGCAAGGGCGGCCTCAATCACTATCTCAACGGAAGCCGGGCGCTGAAAAACCTGGCGGCCTGACAAGGAGGAAACATGGATTGCACAATACTGCGCGACGAAGACAGTCAGCAGGCCGTTACCAACTGGCATGCCTGGCTGCACGATGAGAACCAGCGCGGCGAGCGTGCCCGGATGCGCCGTTGCGACAGCCTGGAGGAAATCATGCTGCAACCGGCCTATTACCGGCTGTGTCAAAAAAAGGCGCTGCGCAAGCAGAGACCGGAAGCTCTAGCACTGGTCGCCGGCGTGCTGGTCTGGGTCGAAAATCCGAACGAGCGGCCCACAGCCCAGTTGTTGGGCATGCCCAAGGACAAGGGCGGCGACACGCCGCTGTTCAGCGAACTGCGCTTCCGGCGCCTGCTGGCCTCCAACACACAGGAAGACCTGTTCCAGAACCTGCGCCGGGCGGTGATGCAGCTGGGCAAGACCGCAAGCCCCACGCAACTGGCCGATGAGATTCTGCACTGGCAGGCACAGCACCAATGGCCGGACAGCTACAAGGGCGCGTGCCAGTGGCAATATCGCCTTGCCCGCGCCTATTACGAACCAAAACCCTAGGACAACGCCTGACCTCAGTTCACAAGGAGAAAATCATGACTCAATTCATCCAGTTGCACCTATTAACCGCCTACCCGCCCTCCAACCTCAACCGCGACGATCTGGGGAGACCAAAGACCGCCATCGTTGGCGGCAGCGAACGCCTGCGGATTTCCTCGCAAAGCCTCAAGCGAGCATGGCGAACCTCGGAACTGTTCGAATCGGCATTGGGCGAGCATCGCGGCACCCGCACCAAGCGGCTGGGCGAACAGGTATTCGAACG
>DRPO01000162.1 GCA_011330835.1 Gammaproteobacteria bacterium
ACACGATCTCTGGTAAGGGGTAATTCCACTCACCGCCTAACGACAACCCAACGCCTTTGCCGGCAAGATGCCGGCCCACCCGGCAATGTCGGGCGCAGCCCGACGAGCCGAAGGCGCTTTTCCTCCCTCTTCGTCCGCCCCGCCTCGACAGCGCGCCGACTCGGGCAATCGGACAGGAAGTCCGATTGAGGCTTGTCCGCGCAGGGATGCCGGCGCTCCCAATCGGTCGGTTATTGCCTGTCCAGCCCCGGAGCCACCGCATCCTCGCCATCAGGCCGCCGAGGCCGACCCAAAACGAGCCCTGTCAACAACGAGAGCAGCATCATGACGAGCACGGCGCCGTTGCCCCAGCGCGCGAAAGGCGTGGCCCCATAACGCGGGGTAATCTCGTCCTCGAGAACATCCACCTGGAACTGCGGCGAGACCTTGCGCAGCGTTCCCCGGTAGTCGATGGTGGCGGAGATGCCGGTATTCGTGGCGCGCAACAGGGGACGACCGGTTTCCAGCGCCCGCATGCGCGAAATTTCCAGGTGCTGGTGCGGAGCCAGCGAATCGCCAAACCAGGCGTCATTGCTGATATTGATCAGCAGATTGGCTTTCGGCAGCATCTCCGCCAGTTCCGCGCCATAGGCATCCTCGTAACAGATCGAGCCCGCGGCCTCGAATCCCTTGATCGACAGCGTGTTGGCGCGCTCGCCGGGAGACAGATCCGCGGCGGGGAGGATAATCATGTCGCCAATCCAGCTCAGGGTATCGCGGAACGGAATGAACTCGCCAAACGGCACCAGGTGGCGTTTCAGATAAATCTGGGTGTCCTCGTTCTTTTCTTTCTCGTTCTCGATAACGGGTCCCAGCCGCATCATGGCGTTGTGAACCCCCTTGTCCGACCGGTACAGCACGCCCGTCACCAACACCGTGGAGCGCGCCTTGAGAAAGGTCTTCAGCGGATCGAGCACTGATTTCCGGAACAGTTGATACTCTCCCGGCAGGGCAACCTCTGGCCAGACAATCAAATCCGCCTTGAGATTCTTTTTGGTCAGCGATTCGTAGAGATCGACCGTCGGAATCAGCCATTCCTTGCGCCACTTGTTCTCCTGGGCGATGTTGCCCTGTATCAGACGGACATCCAGCGACCGGTCGGCCGGCGTGGTCCAGCGCAGCCGACCGGATTGCAGACAGAACACCAGCGTCAACGCCACGGCGGAAACGGCGACGCTGCGCGCCAGCAGCGACCCGGATGCGATCAGAAACAGCGCCCCGACCAACACCAACACCACCCAACTCGCGCCCAGCACGCCCAGAATCGGCACCGGCCAGCTGAACAAGGTATCGATCTGGGAATAGCCGAGTTGCAGCCACGGAAACCCCGTCAGAACCCAGCCGCGAAACCATTCCACCAGAACCCAAAGCGCCGGCAGCACCAGCAGCAGACGCGGCGTCAGACGCGCGTTCCAGCGCCGGCGCGGCGCCTGTAGCCAGCCAACGAGCGCCGGAAACGCCGCCAGCGTCAGAACGAACAGGACCGTCAACATGCCCGCCACGACCGCCGGCGCCTGTCCAAATTCATGAATGCTGTTGTAGACCCAGGAAACGCCAATGCCAAAAAACCCCAGCCCAAAGAAGTAGCCCGTCATCGCCGCCTCGCGCGGGGTTGCGTCGAGCCAGAGATAGACCAGAGCCGCCATGCAGAAAAACGCGAAGAACCACCACCCCATCGGGGCGAAGGCGACAGTCATCAGTCCCCCGGCAAGCAAGGCCGCGATATATCGGACAGAGGGAGGAAGCGGGATATAAGACATTGGCGATTGTTGGTTTTGGATGGCCGGCGGAGACTCGACAAAGCATCCCTCCGGGACAAAGAGAAAGACGCTACCAGATCAGGTCATCCGGCACGGCGAATTCGCCATCGTCGTCATCCACCTCCGGCGACACGATGGCGATGGCTTTTTTCGGGTCCAGGGCGAGTATCTCCTCCGCCACGCTGGCGGGAATCAGACAGCGCTTGCCGCCCAGGAAGGTGACGCCCAGCTCGCCGTTCAACAAGGCCTGACGCTGCGCCGGCGTGACCCAGATCTTCTTGATGGTGGAGCCAATCAGAAACTGGTATTCGACATCGCCCTGGCTGTGGTCGAGCGCATTGTCGCGAATCAACGCATTGACCTTTTGCCGGTTTTTGCGGCGCTGCTCATCCTCCGCCTTCTTGCGCGCCGCTTCGCGCTTCTCCTCCGCCCGACGCGCGGCGTAAGCCTTGCGCAGATCGATTTCCTCTTGCGAAGCCTTTGGCGGGGCCGCCTTGCCGCGAGACCTTTCCACCGGTTTCCTTCCCCCCCTGGGCGGTCGCTTTCTGGCCGGACGGTTGGCCTTGTCAACATCATCCTCGGTAACCAGCCCCGCTTTCAACAGCTGTTCTTGCAAGACGTTTTTCATGCCTGAGATGTTCCATAGAGTTGTTGATAAAAGCCATTGTTGCGAATCAACGCGCTGTGGCTTCCCTGTTCGATATACTTCTCGCGTTCAAGAATACCCCATTCAGGGTGTGTGGACTTTCGTCGAAAGCAAGGCGCAAAAACGCAGGCATAGTGGGGCTACGTCAAGTTTTTGCAACGCCGCTATCGGCGAAAAGACGCGCGCCATGAATGGGGTATTCTTGGGCGCGAGAAGTATAATACAGCCATTGTCGCGCCCGACCGGTGCAGCAGCACCTCATCCACCAGCAACGGCATCAGCAGCGGAATCGGCACGCCGATCGCCACCAGATTGGCGACAATCAGTTCCCGTTTGTGGCGCAGGCTGAGATCGAGAACAGTCCACCAGGTTCAGGTCTGGCTCATGCCCTCAATCCGGTTCACCCTCAACATGCTCGCGGGCCATCGGAGATCCCGCCCCGTATGGCTGGCGAAACACGTTGACGACCTTGCCGGAATCGTCGACGTGACACGTCGCCAGAACCCGCTGCTCACCCTCCCCCGGCCGCATTTCGCCGACCACAATGTCATCGACAAACCAGCCGGCCTGGGTGGGATTGGCCTCGCCGTAACGGATCAGGCGAGCGAATTGCGGATTCTCCGCACCCGACAACGCCCTTTCCCGACAGGCCTTGACGGCCTGAAAGGCCAAGGGATGCAACAGGGATTCAATGCCGTCATTGACCGCCGGAAACTGCTCCCGCGCGATGAACAACGCGAAGGCCGCGAAAATCAGCAAGGGCAGCAGCTTTCGCCACCCCCCGTTGCGGCGCGAGGATCGAGACATGGGAAGATCGGGAGCGTGTCGGTCTGATCGGGGCATGTCCGGGGCTCATGGCGTAGCGGGAGGCGACTCATTGTATCGACCTCTCGCGATCAAACCAACCTTGCCCGGCCAGGGCAACGCGGAGCACGTCCGATGCGTCTCCGCTCCGCGAGCGACCGCCACCCCAGGGCAATGTCGGGCGCATCCCGACGAGCCGTCAGGCTCTTCCCCCCCTTCGCCCGCCCCCTCCATCATTCCGGGCTGAGTGGAGCGAAGACCCGGAATCCAGAACGAGGCGCTGGATTCCCGCTTTCGCGGGAGTGGCGAGGTGCGCGGGAATGACGGACGAGGTTCGGTGACGGAGGGAAAGGCCCACCGCATCCTCCCCGAAAGCTGGCTTGCCAGGAAACAACAGAGCCCCGACGAAATACCCGGCTGCCTCTGCCGGCAGGGATGCCGACGCTCCCATTCGGTCGCTTTATAGGCCTCACCCTAACCACCGCCGCCCTTGCCGAACAAGCCGCAAACCGGGTGAGTTCAAACTGGCTTGAGCTTGCCGGCCTAGTTCGAGATCGGGCTTTCGATCAGCTCCACCCGCCGGTTCATCGCCCTGCCCTCCGCCGTGGCGTTCGAAACAATCGGCATCTCCTCGCCTTTCCCGCCATAGCTCAGACGGGCCGGATCGACGCCGCGAGCCGCCAGGTAGTTCGCGACCGCCTCGGCCCGACGCTCGGACAGTTGCTTGTTCTTGCGGGCGCTTCCCACATTGTCGGTATGCCCAACCACCGTGACCCGCACATCGGGCCGCTGGATGAGATCGGCGGCCACGCCATCCAGTATCCGCTTCGCCTCCGACGTCAATACCGCGGAACCGGACTGGAAAGTGACGCCTTCAAGGATTCTGGGAGTGACCTCGCCCGACGAAACGAAGGTTGCGGGCGAAGGCGTCTTGATCGCCGCCGGGATGGCGCAACCATCCGCGCCCACCTGTTTGCCGGGAGGCGTGCCGGGGCAACGATCCAGTCGGTCGATGACGCCGTCCCGATCTCCGTCGGTCGATTGGGCCACGCTCAGTCCCGGGCGGGGTGGAGGCGCCGCCGGAGCGGGAGACGCCGGGGCCGTCCGGGGCGCGGCTGCGTTTTGGGGAGGAGTCGGCCGCGGCACGGGACGAGGCTGGGGTTTGGCCTCCGATCGGGCAGGTTGCCGCCGAGGCTGCTGTTGCGGTTGCTGCCGAGGCTGCGGTCTCTCCCCTTCCTGTACAACCTTCGGCGGCGTGGTCTTCACCTTGCGCCCCCCAAAACGCTTGAGCGCGCTGATGCTGATCCCCTGGGTGTCCTCGTCGTGATACTCGTATTCCGCGCGAACGGCAACGCCGTTCTTCAACTGGTACTCCAACCCGAAACCGGTTGTGAATTTGGTTTCGTCGGCCTGGTCGAAAGGCAGGTTGCTGCTGCTGTTCTTCAGGATCTGGGAAACCCCGAGCTTGAGAATCGCCGACAGGCCGGCCTTGTTGTCGGGGAATTGCAGCAACGTCTGACCGCCCACGATGGTGTAGTCCACGGTGCCGAAAATGGTGTCGCCGTTGGTCAGGAAATCATTGCCGAGCCCACTGGGATTCGAACCGCCGATAAACCGCCCCGGGCCGGTTAGCTTCGCCGTCCCATAGTTGGCGTAAAAGCCTTCGATAGACCAGTAGTCGGTCAGATCATAACCGGCGAACAGCTTGATCAGGCCATCGGAATCATCCTCGACGCTGAAGCCGGTCTGCACGTTGACGCCACGGGTGGCGGGCGTGATCGTCGAAACGCCGCCGCCGCCAGCGAGATAGAATTGCCCTTCTCCGGCCACAACCGTGGAAGCGCAACCCATACCCGCCAACAACATCGCGCCGATGCCGAACAAACGAGCGCGAAAACCAGAATGCGGAACCTTGAACTCCATTTTCTTCCCGAACAGGTGCTTTTGAAGTCAAGGAGTATTGCAGCAATCCTTCGGTGGATTATCGAAAATCGTCACAGATCGCGGCGACAAAACCTTGGCATGCATCGCGAAACCGGAATGAAAACGATCCGGGACCCTGCAAACCAGTGGTCCGCAACCAGCCGCCAGCGTTTGTTCGCGCAAAAAAAAGAGGGCGAAAGCCCTCTAGTCAGAAGTGTCACAATGACAAAAAGTCCGATCCAAATGAACAAAGCACAAGTTCGAGCCCAGCACTTCTGTCTTGGAATATAGCGCGGCTCGTCGGAAAACTCTGTGAACCAGTTCACGCCTGCAATCGGCCAAATCTCAGGCAAACGACGGGGTCGCGCGCTCGGGGCAAACCATGGCGACGCGAGAGGCGATGGCAACGGTTCTTTCTCAAGCGGGTTTTGAGGTCGGTTTCGCGCCCCTGGGGTTGTGGCGCGTCAGCAGGACGAAGCGAGTATTAATCGTTGCGTATATTCTCGCAGTCACG
>DRPO01000163.1 GCA_011330835.1 Gammaproteobacteria bacterium
GGACAAGAAGCATGAGATCTTCGACGAGGATTTGCAGGCGCTGGTCAGCGAATCGAGCCAGGACGAGTCCGAGATCTACAAGCTGGCGGCCATGCGGGTTTGCTCCGAGACGGGTGAGCAGCCAGTCGCGACTCTGACGCTGAACGTTGACGGCGAGGAGCATGTGACCCGCGCCGAGGGCGCCGGCCCGGTGGACGCCTCGTTCCGCGCCATCGAGGCGCTGGTCGGCAGTGGCGCGAAGCTGCAACTCTATTCAGTCAACAACATCACCAGCGGCACCGACTCGCAGGGCGAGGTCACCGTCCGGCTGGAGAAGGAGGGGCGCATCGTCAACGGGCTGGGCGCCGATATCGACATCGTCAAGGCCTCGATCAAGGCGTATCTGAATGCGCTGAACAAGCTGGCCAGCGTTGAGCGGAGGCCGCATCCGCAGCACGGAGATGTCTGACTCGACCCGTTCGGCCTATCTGCAAGCCATGGGGATTCCCCAATGGTTGCCGCGCGATGTGGTCGAAGAAGCTGCCGTTGGCGAGGACGGGGGCGCCTCGGTCCAGCCGGTATCCGCTGATGTCTCCGCTCTGGACTGGCCGGCGCTGCGCGACGCGGCGCTGGCTTGTCGCGAATGCGCCCTGGCGGAAGGCCGCACGCAAGTGGTCTTTGGCGTGGGCGACCAGAAAGCCGACTGGATGATCATCGGCGAGGCGCCCGGCGAACAGGAAGATCTTCAGGGTGAACCTTTCGTGGGTCGGGCGGGTCTACTGCTTAACAATATGTTGATGGCGGTGGGGCTTTCCCGGGAGACGGTTTATATCGCCAATGTGGTCAAGTGTCGACCGCCGCGCAATCGCGATCCGCAACCCGAGGAAATTGGCGCCTGTCAACGGTTTCTGCGGCGGCAGATCGAATTGATCGGCCCGAAGCTGATTCTGGTGGTCGGGCGGGTTGCGGCGCAGACGTTGCTGGAGACCGACGCGCCGGTTGGCCGAATGCGCGGCAGGGTTCACCGGTATCCGGGGATGGAGATTCCCCTGGTGGTGACCTACCACCCGGCCTACCTGCTGCGGCGACCCATCGAAAAGCGCAAGAGCTGGGACGACCTGAAGCTGGCGCGTTCGGCAATCACCGACAACAGACCGGGCGCGTGATTTCGAAAGAGTTGGCGGGGCGCATCGGTCTGGATGAGGGGGTGCGGATCATGGCGGCGGAGGATCTGCCCGAAGTTCTGGAGATTGAACGGCGCGCCTACGCGTTCCCCTGGACCGAGGGCATTTTCAAGGATTGTTTAAGGGTGGGCTATCCCGCCTGGGTGTATGGCGAGAATGGCCGAATCCAGGGTTATGGCATTCTCTCGGTCGCGGCGGACGAAGGCCACATTCTCAATCTGTGCGTCGCGCCCGAATATCAGCGACGGGGCGTCGGCAAGCGCTTGTTGCGCGCTCTGCTGCTGACCGCCGAGAGGCTGGACGTGAACACGCTGTTTCTGGAGGTGAGGGTTTCCAACCACGCGGCGATCGCGTTGTACCGGAAATTCGGGTTCAACGAGATTGGCGTCAGACGTCAGTATTATCCTGCCCGGAAAGGGCGCGAGGACGCCATGGTGTTGGCCAGGCATCTGCCGCCAAAAAGAAAAAACCCGGGGCGGTGAGGCCCCGGGCGAGTTACTTTATTATTGTTATTATTGTTCAAGGCTACGTGCCGGTCCCTGGATTTGCTCCATGTTATATGCCGATATCTGGTCCAGGATTTTATTGTTATTATTGTCAGTGCTGGTACCTATCGTTGCCTCCCCCCTCTCATCGGCGCGGGAGGGGGATTATTTAACCGGCGACGGAAATAACTGGACGGAAGTCAAGATCGCGGCGGGTTTTGGGGAGTGGATCCCGTTTGTCCGGGACTGACAAACCCGCGTATACTTCTCGCGACCGGGAATACCCCGTTCAGGCCACGCATCTTTTCGCCGGTAGCGGCGTTGCAAAAACTGGACGTAGTCCCGCTGTGCCTGCGTTTTGCGCCTTGCGTTCGACAAAACCCGCGCGGCCTGAACGGGGTATTCCCGGTCGCGAGATGTAGTTCGCGGAATATTTTTCCAATATCAGGGTCTTTATGGTTTCTTGTGGCATTGTCGGCGCGACCGGCTACACCGGCGCGGAATTGATGCGCATCCTCGCGCGTCATCCTGATGTGGAACTGCGTTGCGCGACTTCCCGCTCCGAGGCGGGCAGGGAGGCGGCCGATCTGTTTCCCAATCTGCGCGGCGTGGTGGATCTGACATTGACGCCTCCCCGGGTGGCGGATCTGGCGGAATGCGATGTGGTGTTTTTCGCCACGCCGAACGGCACGGCGATGCGGCAGGCGCCGGCCTTGCTCGACAGGGGAGTAAAGGTCATTGATCTGGCGGCGGACTTTCGTCTCAAGGATCCGAATCTCTGGATGCAGTGGTATGGCATGGAGCACGCCTGTCCCGATCGGCTGGAAACAGCGGTCTACGGTCTGCCGGAGCTGAATCGCGAGGCCATTCGGACGGCGTCGCTGGTGGCCAACCCCGGTTGCTATCCCACGGCGACGATTCTCGGTTTGGCGCCGCTTCTGAAGGCGAACGCCATCGATCCGGCGCGGATCATTGCCGATGGAAAGTCAGGCGTCAGCGGCGCGGGACGCGGCGCCAATGTCGCGACGCTGGCGGCGGAATGTTCGGAGAGCTTCAAGGCTTATGGCGCCAGCGGCCATCGTCACTGGCCGGAGATGATGCAGACATTGAGCGAGATCACGGGGCAGCGGCCCGGTTTGACTTTCGTGCCGCATCTGGTCCCGATGATTCGTGGGATCAACATCACACTTTATTGCCAGTTCACTACTGCCGACAAACCGCTTCAGGCACTCTACGAAGAGGCCTATGAGGATGAGCCTTTCGTGGATGTCATGCCGCCGGGGAGTCATCCCGAGAC
>DRPO01000164.1 GCA_011330835.1 Gammaproteobacteria bacterium
GCACATCGGCAATCGCTCACCCGGGGTCAAGCCGGTCGTGCCGCTGGAACTGGGCAAGCTCGAATGCATGAGCTGCCACGATCCGCATATTCGTGATACCGACATCTCCAAGAACGTCAAGTTTCTGCGCCTGAACCGCTTCCAACAGGCCGCGCCGGTCGGCGGAAACTTCAACCAGGCCAGCGACATCATCTGTCTCGCCTGTCATGACAAGCTCGGTCAGGCGTGGGCCAGCTCGGCGCACGCCGATCCGCTGGTCGGCGATGAAACCTACAAGAGCGCGTCGGCCAGCCTGCGCGAGTTTCCCGACGGCACCCGCGTTTGGCAGGCGGCCTGCCTGAACTGTCACGACACGCATACCGTGCAGGGCTCGCGGCGCCTGCTGCGCGAGGGCACGGACGCCACCGGCGGGCCGTCCACGCCGAAGCTCGGCGGTGGCCCGTCGATCGAGGGGACCTGCTACCAATGCCATACCACCGCGGCCGAGAGCATCCTGACCGATGTCAATCAGGTGCCGAACATCAAGACCGATTTCAACCTAGCCCGGCACATGCCGATCGCCAGCGGCGATCAACTCGCCGGCACCGAGATACACGACATCAACAATGCCGATTTCCTCGAAACCCAGTCGCTGCTCGGCCGCGCGACCCTCAACAACCGCCATGCCGAATGCACCGATTGCCACAACCCGCACCGCCTGATGCGCAATCAGCGCTTCAACGGCACGGGCGGCTCGCTGGAAGCCACGCATGATCCCGATCAGCCGAGCAATATCGCCTCCGGCGCGCTGCGCGGCACCTTCGGCGTCGAGCCGATCTACGGTTCCGCCAGCTTCTTCATCCTGCCGTCGGGCTATCAGGTCAAGTCCGGCGATGGCGGCATCGGCGCAAGCACCGCGGTGAACAGTGCGTACGTGACCCGTGAGTACCAGATCTGCCTGAAGTGTCATTCCGATTACGCATATATCGACAACAACGCCTACCCGACCGGCACCCGTCCGAACCTTGGCGACAGCGGTGGCGGTACCTCGCCGGGCACCAACGATCTCGACCAGTTCACCAACCAGGCGCGCGAGTTTCAGGCGCCGATGAGCCATCGCGGCGAGGGTACCGCGGCGGGTTCCGGCGCCGCGTTCACCACCAACAACCATCGCTCCTGGCATCCGGTGATGGATTTCACCGGCAGGACGGCGGCGGTGCGTGGCAACATGGACGCCAACGCCTGGCTGGCGCCGTGGAACACGAATGTCGGCAACCAGACGATGTACTGCACCGACTGCCACGGCAGCGCGACCGCGAACGGCACACGCGTGCCATTGGGCAACAACCCGTGGGGGCCGCATGGATCGAGCAAGGATTTCCTGCTTAAAGGCGATTGGAACACCAGCACCGGCGCCGGACAGGCGGACGATCTGTGCTTCAAATGCCATGACTTCAACACCTACCCGCGCGATGGCGGCAAGCGCACCGGCTTTTTCAACGATCCCGGTGACAAGGGTCGGGACGACCTGCACTCCTACCACGCGAAGAAGATCCGCAGCGCCTTTCGATGCAGCTTCTGCCACGTGGCCATTCCACATGGTTGGAAGAACAAGGCCTTCCTGGTGAACCTCAACGATGTCGGTCCCGAGGTCGGCCTGCCGGCGGGCACCGAGGTCTGCACCGGCAACGGCGGTTGGGGGGGAGGCAACGCGCAAGGCGGTGGCTGCGGCGGTTCCGGCGGGCGGGGGACCACCGGCTTCACCAAGGGACCGTATTATATGAATGCCTTCCTGAAGGTGCTCAACTTCGCCCGCAGCGGCGAGTGGCGGGAGAGCGATTGTGGCTCTTCGTCCGGCGCCAGCGGGCGGGACTGGATGCGGGACGCCGCCTGCGAGGAACCGAACTGATGCGGAGGCTGGCCGGCCTGGGTTCGCTTGGATTCACCCTGTGGGCACTCGGCCTGATGGCCGCCGGCGTCGCCGCGTTACTGATATGGCCGCGCCTGAGCGCCTGGATGCTGGCCGTGCCATTGGCCCTGCTGAGCCTGAATCTGCTGGTGGCGATCCTCATGCAACCGGGGTTTCGCGCCCGCCCACCGTTGCTGATCTTCCATCTGGCGCTGCTCGCCCTGGTGGTGCTGCTGGCGATCGGCAGGGCGACCTATCTGAACGGCGCGGCCGAGGTTTCCGAGCACGCCTATTTCGATGGCCAGCTATCGAACTACCAGGCCGGCCCGCTGCACTCGTTTGCCATCCACGGGCTGCGTTTCCTGAACGAGTCGTTCACCATCCGCTATCTGCCCGGGCCGCGCCGCGCGGGAACCCTGAACAAGGTGAGCTGGGTGAGCGACAGTGGCGACACGCAAACTGCGCTGATCGGCGATCAGTATCCGCTGGTGCTCGGGGGCTACCGCTTCTATACCAGTTTCAACAAGGGCTTCGCGCCGATTTTTACCTGGACCGGCGCGGATGGCGTGCCGATCACCGGCGATCTGCATCTACCCGCCTGGCCGTTGCACAAGAACCGGCAGAGCATCGAATGGACGCCGCCGGGCGAGGATGGCGCGTTGTGGTTTCTGCTGCGCTTCGATGAGCCGATTCTGTCGGTTGAGCACGACTCGGTATTCCACGTCCCCGAAGAGCACTACATCGTCGTGCGTCGTGGCGACCAACGTTGGGAGCTTCGCCCGGGCGACAGCATCACCCTGGCAAACGGCACGCTGCGTTACCTGGGTCTGCGCACCTGGATGGGCTACAAGGTTTCCTACGACTGGACGCGCCCCTGGTTGCTGGCGTCGGTGGTGGTCGCGGTGGTCAGCATGGGCTGGCATTTCTGGACGCGCTTCGCCCGCCGCTCGTGGCTGCGTGAATGAGGTGGAGAGCATGCAATACGAAACCCTGATACTCTGGCTGGCGTTGATCGCCTATGTACTCGCCGGCACGTTGGCTATCGTCGGCGCGGTGATGGGTCGCCGACCGGCGCGCGCCGTGCTGCTGTTCCTGGTGGTCGGTCTGATGCTGCATACGCTGTCGCTGGGGATGCGTTGGCAGCGTATCGGACACGGCCCCTATGTGACCATGTTCGAGATTCTGTCGAGCAATATCTGGAGCCTGACATTGATCTTTACGCTGGCCTATTGGCGGATTCGCGCGATCCGCCCGGCCGCCGCGGTGGTGATGCCGCTGATCTTCATGATGATGGCCTGGATGCTGTTGATGCATCCCGGCGAGGGCCACCTGCCGTCCACCTATGACACCATCTGGCTGTATATCCATATCCTGATGGGCAAGGTGTTCTTTGGTTCGGTGCTGGTGGCGCTGGCGCTGGCGCTGGTGATCCTGATCCGAAGGGTGGCCGGCTCCGGCCGGTTCGCGCGCATGCCGAACGATCGCAGCCTGGATGAACTGGCCTATCGTTTCATGGCGCTGGGTTTCATCTTCGACTCGCTGATGCTGGTGGCCGGCGCGATCTGGGCGCAGGATGCCTGGGGTCGCTACTGGAGTTGGGATCCACTCGAGACCTGGGCGTTTCTCACTTGGCTGATGCTGGGCTTCGCGATCCATTTCCGCCTGACGATGGAGCCGTCGCCACGGGTTTCCGCGGTTTTGGTCGCGATGGTTTTCACGCTCGGATTTCTGACCTTCTTCGGCATCCCCTTCATCTCGATGGCGCCGCACAAGGGAATGGTATGAATGGTCTCGACGTGCTCATGGCGCGGCGCTTGTCGCGAGGCGCGCGGCGGCTGTTGATCGCCTGGCTGGGACTGGCGGTGACCGCGATGCTGATCTCGCTGGTGTATGCGCTGTTGCTGATCTTCTCGCGCAGCGGCCTGTCCGCGCTGCCCGGGGATGATGCCTTCCATGTCGCGCTGGTATCGCATGTCAATTTTTCGCTGTACGTATGGTTCATGAGCATCGCCGCGCTGATCTGGAACTGTGTTCTCGCGGACCGGCGCGCTACCCGCTGGCCGGACTGGCTGGCGCTGGCGCTGGCGGCGGGCGGTGGCGCGTTGCTCGCGGTGGCGCCGTGGCTGGGCGCCGGGGCCGCGCTGATGTCGGATTATCTGCCGGTGCTCGACACGCCGGTTTTCCATGCGGGCCTGGCGTTGTTCACGCTGGGCGTGAGCCTGGTGGCGCTTCGCATGCCGTGGAGCGCGGCGGTGATCCGCTCGCGCCAGGGCATCGCGGTGATCGGTGGCGTCGCCAGGGCAAGCGCGCTGATCCATCTGCTCGCAATGCTGACGCTCGTGTCGTGCGCGATGCGACTGCCGGCCGGACTCGACCCGGAGAGCCGCATGCGGCAACTGTTCTGGGGCGCCGGGCATCTGCTTCAGTTGCACCACCTGTTGTTGCTGCTGTTCTGCTGGTGGTTGTTGTCGCCGCTATCCACGTTGTCGGCCCGCGCCGGCGAGCGTCTGGCATGGCTGGCAACAGCATTGCTCGCGCTGGCGTTCGTCGGGACGCTGATCACGCTCGTGCCATCTCTGGCGGTGGAGCGTTCCGCCGCCTATACTTGGATCATGGAAGCTGGCGGTACCGCCGGGATCGCGTGGGCGCTCGTCGGGGTGCGCTGGCGTTCGACGCGCGATGGCGGTTTCGTCGGAGTGCGCGGCTTGGCGGGCCTGCTGTTCGCCGCCGGCTGCCTCGCGGGCTTTCTGATCCGCCGCGATGACGCCATGGTACCCGCGCACTACCATGGCATCATCGGCGCGGTCACCCTGACTTACATGTATTTCGTTCTGCGCCTGCTGGAACGCCTGGGCTATCGTTCGGCGGCAACGCGCGGGCAGGGTCTCCAGGGTCTGGCCTATGCGTTGGGCATGCTGTTGATGATGGCGGGATTGGTGATGGCGGACGTACCGCGCAAGATGGTGGAGAGTGATATGCCGGCGGAGACACACGAGATCTGGGGCCGGGCGCTGACCGGCGCCGGGGGATGCCTGGCGTTGCTCGGCAGCCTGCTGTTCGTGATGCTGGTATGCCGGGCTTTCCTTGCCATGGCATCCGCTGAACCGGTGACGCTGGACGAGGCGAATGGCCAGGTCTATTGACGCGCGGCATCGACGCGCTTGGAGCCTGCTGGTCATGCTGACCTCGGTGCTCGTGCTCGGTTGGCTGTTCAGTCAGGTTCCCGAGCACTATCGCCGCCTGCGCCAAGCGCCACGGCTGGTGGATGATGCCCCGGCGAGGATCGACGCGAAGGCGCCAGACCAGCGACAACGGCGCTTGCTGGATCGTCTCGACCGGCATTACCGTCGCGCGGTGGTTCTGTTGCACGCGCGCGCCTACGCCGAGGCGGTTTCCGAATTGACGACGGTTCTGGATATCGCGCCGCGCCTGGCCGAGGGCTGGGTGAATATCGGCTATGCCCTGCTGGGACTGAAACGTTACCAAGAGGCCAGAAACGCCTTTCTGCGGGCGGTGGATCTTCGTCCGGATCAGACCAACGCCTATTACGGATTGGGCGAGACGGAGTGGGAGCTGGGCCACCATCTGGCCGCGCTTGGCGCGATGGAGACCTTCATCCACCGTTCCAGCGAGGAAAGCGAATTCGTGCGCAAGGCGCGCTCGGCGGTGTGGGAATGGCGTGATTGGCTGCGCCGGCGGAAGACCGACGGCATGCCGGGCGGCACGGTGAGCGATGGCAAGGAGCCGGTGCCGGTGGCGAGACCGGGCGAGGTCTCCGCCGGATGACCCGGGCGCTGGGCGTGGCCCTGTTGTGTCTGGTGCTGTGCGGTTGCGGGCCGCGAGCCGCGTCGGGGACGGCGCGCGTCGGCGAGCCTTTTCCCGATCTCGAACTGGGTGCCCTGTGGCCGGGGGAAGCCGGCACCCGTCTGTCCGCCTATCGGGGGCGGCTGGTGGTGTTGAACCTGTGGGCTCCGTGGTGCGCGCCCTGCGTCGAGGAGATGCCGCGCTTGCAGCGTCTGCATGAACGTCTGGACGGGCGGAGATTCGCGGTCATCGGCGCGACCGTCGACGAGCGCTTTCTGGCGCAGGAGTTTCTTCGCGACAAGTCCATCGATTTCCCGAACTTCTTCGTCGAGAGACGGCGCGTCGTCACGCGGCGCTTGGGCGTGCATGCCTTTCCGGTCACCTTCATCATCGCGACGGACGGCGTGCTCCTGGCCCGGGTAGTCGGTTGGCGCGAATGGGACACGAGCGATAGCATGCGGCGTCTGCGGCGGCTTTACCAGCGTCGTGCAAGGCTGGAGTCGTGAGCCAGCGATTGAAGTATTTCGCCCTGGTGAGCCTGCTCGGCGCGCTGGTGATGATCGTCGTGTTCATCGGTTTCTTCAATCAGCTGAGCCGGGACAAGCTCGAATACGACATGCATCTGAATAGCGTGGTGGCGGCCAACACCCTGGTGAACGCGCTGACCGTGGACGGCATGATGGATCTGATTCACGCCTTTTCCCAAGCCGATCCGGCCACCCTGCAACAGTCGGCGGTCATCGAACGCATGGACCGGCTGATCAAGAGCTACATCGCCAATACGGGGGTGTACAAGATCAAGATGTATTCTCCCGAGGGGTTGGTCGTCTATTCCACCGACAGGGATGAGATCGGCCGCCAGCACGTGTTGGGTACGGATTTCCGCACCGCGTTGAATGGTCGGATTCACAGCGAGCTGGTAAGGAAGAATGAATACAATGCCAGCGATCGCGAGTTCGTGACACGGGATGTCTACGAGACCTATGTCGGCGTCAAGGATACCGACAACCGTGTCTACAGCGTGTTCGAGATCTACACCGACGCCACCGATTCCGTCGCGCGGATGATGGCTTTCGAACGCTGGATAATGGTGGGCGTCACGGTGCTGGTCGGGTTGTTCTATGCCGGGCTGTACCTGCTCTTCTACCGTGCGGATCGCGCGTTGAAGCGCGAGTCCGGCGAACGCGAACGGCTCGTCCAGCGTCTGCATCGGGCCAACGACGAGCTGGAGATACGCGTGCGGGAGCGCACCGAGGATCTGGAAGCCGCGCGCTACTACCTTCAGTCCATCCTCGACGGCATCGCCGACCCGATCCTCGTGATCGACAAGGATCTGGTGGTGATGGACATGAATGCCGCTGCGCGTGAGCTGGTGCCCTCGCGAGCATGTTCGAACGATATGCTGCATTGCTACCAGTTGAGCCACCGGCGTGACATCCCCTGCGACGGGCAGGATCATCCCTGCGCGTTCTCGGAGGTGCTCAAAACCGGGTCGACGGTAAAACTGCTGCACAAGCATTTTGGTGCCTCGGGCGAGGAGATGTATGTCGCGGTAACCTCGTCGCCGCTGCGCAATGCGAAGGGAGAGATGCTCGGTATCATCGAGGTGGAACACGATGTCAGCGACGTGGTGCGCGCCAGGAACCACCTCGAACTCAGCGAGGAGCGCACCCGGGCGGTGATGGACACCGTCAGCGACTCCATTCTCAGCGTTGGCGACGATGGCCGCATCAAGCATGTGAACAAGAGCGCGACATCGATGTTCGGCTATTTGCGTGACGAGTTCGAGGGCATGCTGTTCGGCGATCTGCTGGAGGACGACGCGCTCGACCAAGTGGAATGCCAGGCGAGGCAGTATCTGCAACCGATGGTCTCCCAAGGCGCCAGGGAGGTACACGCGAAGCACAAGCATGGCGATCTCTTTCCGGCCGAGCTGTGGGTCGGCTTGCTGGAGATGCGGGGCATGCGGGACTTTATCGTCGTGATCCACGATATCAGCTCGCAGAAAGCCAGGGAAAAGGAGCTTGAGCAGGCGCGCCAACAAGCTTTTCACCAGGAGAAGATGGCGGCCATCGGGCAGTTGGCGGCCGGCATTCTGCACGAGGTGGGTAACCCGATCGCGGCAATCTCCGGCGTCATTCAGGCGATCCAGTGGGAGGGCGGCGAGGGCGCCCGCGATGCGCGACTGATGGAGCAGATGGCGGTGATAGAAACCCATGTCAACCGGCTCGCGGGCATCACGCGCGAGATCGCGGATTTCGCCTCGCCGACACCGGCGGCCCGCCAACTGCTGGATCTGAACGCGCTGATTCGCGGCACCGTCAACCTGATGCGCTATGACAAGCGTTTTCGCGTGGTGCGCTTCGAACTCGATCTCGATCCCGCGTTGCCCGCCTGTCACGGCGTCGCGGACCAGATAACCCAGGTGTTGATGAACCTGCTGCTGAATGCCGCGGATGCCTACGAGGAGACACCGCAAGATCAGCGCGTCATCGAGATTGCCTCCGCGATGGATGTTGCTTACATCCATGTCACGATCAGGGATCACGGCCGGGGCATGACACCCGAGACCCGCTTTCGCGCGCTGGACACCTTCTTCTCGACCAAGCCGCCCGGCAAGGGCACCGGTCTTGGATTGTCGCTGTGCGACTCCATCATGGCCAATCATGGCGGTCGTCTGGAATTCGAGTCCGAGCCGGGGAAGGGCGCTGTGATCCACCTGTTTTTCCCGTTGGAAGACATCGACTCATGACCCGAGAGAAAAGCCTGTTGCCGCTGGAGGTGCTGGTGGTGGATGACGAACCCGCCATCCGCCAGGTACTCGCCGCGGCCATCAAACAGGCCGGCCATCGGGTGGCCCACGTCGGCGATGCCCGATCCGCCATTCAGCAGTTGGCGAGTGGCAATTTCGATACCTGCATCTGCGATCTGCGCCTGCCGGACATGGACGGCCTGGAGATCATACGGCGGGCCAAGAGCGCCGGCGTGGAGACCCAGTTCCTGGTGATGACCGCCTACGCTTCGGTGGATACTGCCATCGAGGCGATGAAGTGCGGCGCCTACGACTACCTGACCAAGCCGCTACGCAACGAGGATGTGCTTCGGCGTCTCGATCAGATCGCCGAATTCCTCAGCCTGAAGGCCGAGAACCGCCAGTTGCGCAGCATCGTCGAGGGCCAGCGCGCGCACGAGTTCGAAAGTGCATCGCAGGCAATGCGCCAGGTGGAGGAGATGGCGGAGAAGGTGGCGAGAACCCTCGGCAGTGTGCTCATCACCGGGGAAAGCGGCACTGGCAAGAGCTTCATTGCGCGCAAGATCTGCGATCTCTCCGCGCGTCGTCGGGCGCCCTTCGTCTCGGTCAACTGCGGCGCCATCCCCGAGGGGCTGATGGAGAGCGAGTTCTTCGGCCATATCAAGGGCGCGTTTACCGGCGCGGATCGAGTGAAGAAGGGGCTTTTTCGTCAGGCCGATGGCGGCACGCTGTTCCTCGACGAGGTCGCCGAGTTGCCGTTGTCGCTACAGGTGAAGCTGCTGCATGTGCTGGAGGAGCGCGTGATTCGACCGGTCGGCGGCGAGCAGGTGCGCGAGGTGGACGTGCGCATCATTGCCGCGACCAACCGGAATATCGAGGAGATGGTGGAATCCGGCGAGTTTCGCGAGGATCTCTATTATCGTCTGAACGTCATCCACATGCAGATGCCGGCATTGCGTGAACGTCGCGAGGATCTGCCCGGCCTGGTCCACTATTTCATGCAAAGCGAGGGCCGTAAGCTGGATCTGCACGAGATTCCCGACATCGATCCGGCGGCGGAAGAACTCCTGGTGAAACATGCCTGGCCCGGCAATCTGCGCGAGATGCAGAATATGATCACGCGGGCGCTGATCATGGCCGACGGCAGCAAGATCACCATCGCCGACCTGCCGCCGGCGATCACGCGGCAGACATCGGCTGCGTCGGGTTCCTCGTTCAGCCCCGGAGTGGGCAATCAGTCGCTGCGGGAACTGGTGCGGCGTTACGAAATCGAGGTCATCAACGAGGCGGTGCGCCAGCAGAACGGCGATCGCCAGGCGGTGGCGAAACAACTGGATATCGGCCTGTCGACCCTCTACCGCAAGCTGGAAGAGAACGACTGAGGCCCTCCCCGGGGCATTCCGAACCGTAACGATATGATCGCGCGAACCCCCGCGCGCGCCGCTGGCGCCAGACGGAACGCGATGCGCTGCCTTCCCATCTTTCCCTCTTTCCATCCCCCAAAATCGAGAATGGCGCGGTTATTGCTGTAACTCTCTATAGCGCATGTCGGTTGTCATGCGATCGGGCTATCGATCGGCGAAACGGCTGATTGGCGGGCTTGTCCGGTGGATTCTCTTGCGAGTTCTCCGGCGAACCCTGGTCCGGATTCCCAAAAATGAGAATAGAGAGCGGAGAGAGCGTGGCGATAGCGATGATGACAATGATTAAGAGAGCGAGTTACCTGTACGCGACGATTGCCTTTCTGGCCGGGCCGCCGGTGATGGCGGAGGACAACCAGGCGATCCACGCGCGCGCGTTGGCGGCTTACCAGGCGGAGAACCTGTTCGTCGCCATGAACCTGCTGGAGAAGCCCGCGCGGGAGGGATACACCCCGTCGATGGTGCTGCTCGCCTATATCCTCGACAAGGCGGAAGAGAACGAGCGGGCGTTCTCGCTCTATCAACGCGCCGCGGCGCGTGGCGACCCGGAGGCGATGCATGGGCTGGCCGGTATGTATCTCTCGGGCGAGGGGGTGAAGCAGAATCAGGCCCGGGGGTATGCGCTGATGGAAGCCGCCGGCAGGAAAGGGTTGGTGAAATCGATGCGCGCGATGGCGATGAATTACCAGCGCGGGGCTCCGGGCCTGAAGGCCGATGCGCGCAAGGCGCGCATGTGGTGGGAGATGGCCGCCGCCGCGGGCGACAAGACCGCCATCGAAAAGCTCGCGGAAATGGACATGGCGGCGAAGGGGGTGGAGCGGTGAACGGGATGCGATCTCTCGCGGTTGTCATGCTGGCGGGCTGTGGTCTGGCGTGGGTGCTGTTTGGCGCGGGCTGTTCGGAACGGTCCGCGGATGGCGGGGACGATAACGCGTCGAAGGCGCCGCCGGCCCGGGCCGAGGCCGCGCAAGCCGTCACTGCCCAATCCACCGAGCGCCTGCCCGTGGTGCTGGAGGTCTTTGGCGTCGGCAAACAGGTCTACGTGCGATCACTGGCGCTGGACAAGGCCGCCAACAGCCTGTGGGTCGGCACCTCCGTGGGCGTGCATGAGATCGACCTGGCGGATCGCGGCATCAAGCACACCTTCACGCGCAAGGACGGGTTGGCGAATGAATACGTATTCGCGATCTTTGTCGATCGTCATGGTTACAAATGGTTCGGCACCAACGCCGGCGGCGCCACGCGCTACAAGGATGGAGACTGGAAGACCTATTTCCCGATGCACGGTCTGGCCGATTACTGGGTCTATTCCTTCGCCAGCCAGGCCGATGGCACGCTGTGGATAGGCACCTGGGCCGGCGCGAACCGTGTCGATCCGGTATCCGGGAAGTTCACCACCTACGTGAAGGAACTGGTGAACGAGTGGGTCTATGGCCTGGCGGTGGACTCGCACGATCGGGTGTGGTTCGGCACCGAGGGCGGCATCAGCCGCTTCGATGGCCAGCGCTGGCAATCCTGGACGCACGACGATGGCCTGGGCGCGCCGAATCCGGATGGACGACCAGCAAGCCGGAACACCGGGCTGGGCACTCGTTCGCGGCACGATCTGGGCGTGATGTCCGGCGGCCAGGCAACCTACAACCCGAACTATGTCTTCTCGCTGGCGATCACCGAGGGCGACGTGGTCTGGGCGGGCACCTGGGGCGGCGGCGTGAGCCGCTTCGATGGCAAGCAGTGGCGCAACTATACAATGCGTGATGGCCTGGCGGGGGATATCGTCTATGCGGTGATGCAGGCCAGCGATGGCGCGATGTGGTTCGGTACCAACCGGGGCATCTCCCGTTTCGATGGTGAACACTGGCAGAATTTCAATCTTCATCACGGTCTTCCCGATCTGAACATCTATACGCTGGCGGAAACGCCCAACGGCGATGTCTGGGCGGGTACCCGAGGCGCCGTGGTACGCATCGGTCTGAAAGCACAATGATCCGGGGAATCGAGATGTCGAGAATCACATACCTTGGCCGCGTTGTCGGCCTGGCCATTCTGTTTGTCGGGCTGCCGGCTTGTGGCGACAAGGCGCCCGAAGGGGAAGGCCACGCGGCGAAGCTTGCTGCCGTCGCGGTTTCGACGCCACCCGCCGGCACGCCCAAACCGCCCGCCGTTCACGCCGGGGTCGGGAATCCCCACCCCGGGCTGGATCTCGCGGCGGCGAAGCAGCGTCCCCGATTCGCCCAGTTTCGCGTGGGCAACCGGAACGTCAAATCCATGCTCGCCGACGGCGAGATTCTCTGGGTAGGCACATCGGGCGGCGTCATCCGGTATGACACGCGCAACGAGGACTACCGCCTCTACGACGTGCGCTCGGGCCTGTTGTCGAACGGTATCTTTCACCTGAGCAAGCTGGGCGAAAAGCTGGTCGTCGGCACCTACGGCGGCGGGCTTTCGCTGTTCGATCCCGGAACGCAACAATGGCAGAACTACAACATCCAGCACCAGTTGGCGGACTCCTTCGTCTACGATTTCCAGCGCATGGACAACGGCGACATCTGGATCGCGACCTGGTCGGGCGCCAACCGCATCCGCGGCGGCAGACTGGACGATCCAAAGGCATGGGATACCTTCACCGTGAAGAACACCGGTGGTGGCCTGCCGAACGACTGGGTGTACGGCTTGGAGAAGGGGCGTGATGGTGAACTGTGGCTGGCCACCGAGGGTGGCCTCGCGTGGTTCAAGGATGGCGAATGGCGTCACTGGAAGCACGAGGACGGGCTGGGCGAGGATTACGACAAGGTGAAGGATCAGATCAAGTTCTTCCGCGACCCGGCGAAGGAATCCAGTCATCATGCCCGGCAGAAGGTCGAGATGGGCCTGACCAAGGTCGATATCGCCTACAACCCGAACTACATCGTCGCGCTGCACGTGGATGAACAGGGTATCGTCTGGGCCGGCACCTGGGGCGGCGGCCTGGCGCGTTTCGACGGCAAGCGCTGGACCAACTACACCGTGAGCGACGGCCTGCCGGCCAATCATATCTTCATGCTGGATGCCGCCGCCAACGGGGATCTCTGGGTCGGCACCAGCCAGGGCCTGGCGCGCTTCGACGGCAAGCGCTTCAAGGTCTATACCGTGCATGACGGACTGGTGGCGAATAATGTATTCTCCATGGCCAGGGCCGAAGACGGCAGCTATTGGTTCGGCGGCTTCGGAGGCGTGACCCACATGACCGGCCTGAAGTAGGTATGCTCCACAGCCGGGAGAGGTAGATCCGATCGTGAAAGTCTACAGTGATGGATGAGTTCTTCAATTGGGACGACGACCTGCTGATCGGCGTTGCCGACCTGGACGAGCAGCACGAGGCCTGCGCTCGCCTGCTGGAACGCCTGTTCCGGGTGCTGTTCGAGGCGGAGAACAGCGGGGATTCGCTGCCTTCGACCTCGATCGCCGAACTGAGCCGCTTGTTCGAAGACCTCCATGCGCTGATTTCAGAGCACTTCCTGGAAGAAGAAACGCTCATGCGGGAGGTCGATTTTCCCGGGCGTGACAACCATATACGCGAGCACAACATGCTGCGCGCGGAGTTGCTTCACTACAAGGGGACGTTGCTGCATCAGGATGGCGGTCTGGACATCAAGATGTTGATGCGGCTGAAGAAGTGGTTTGTCTCGCATATCGTGCACAAAGACCGGGATTTCGCCGATTTTCTCAAGACACGCGAACAGTTGGCGTCCCTGCGGAAGGGATGACGGGCCGACTGATGTCGCCGGTTTCCGGTACTCTGCAAGCGAGTGGCAATCACTCACCCGAGCATAGCCTACGCCATCCAAACCCCGGAACTCGCACGCACCTTTTTGCCCGATACTCGTGGGGGAGGCAGCACTGCCCAGCCTCCTAGGAGCCTGTCGGATTATGGATGAATCTACTGCGAAGATGGGCGAGCGGTCCAAATATCCCCGTTTTTTCGTTACATAGGTCCACTATGCGCCTCAAAACCGGGAACATTTGGCCTCGCTCTCCCACCTCCTCGCTACGATCCCCCATAACCCGACAGACTCCTAGAGTCCGAGGTTTGAGTGCGGAGGCGATAAAGAATTTGCGCACGGCTGATCCCCGCCGGGCTTTTCGGTATCATGTGCCGGCAAACGGGGGATTTCCGAGAACGGATGGAGTGGTAACAGAATGATAACAGTCATAGGCAGTCTAAAGGGTGGCTCGGGCAAGAGTACCGTGACCTTCAATCTGGGCGTATGGCTCAGCATGGCGGGCCAGTCGGTGCAGTTGATCGATCTCGATCCGCAGGCGAC
>DRPO01000165.1 GCA_011330835.1 Gammaproteobacteria bacterium
CCCACCGCCAATCTCGATCCGGTCAATACCGAAAAGCTGGAGCAACTGGTGCTGGAATTTCTCGAACAACGGCCCGCCGGCGCGCTGTGGATCACCCATGACGCCGCCCAGCGCCAAAGGCTATCGCGGCGCCGGCTGGCGCTGTGCGGGAGCTGATCATGGGCGTCATTCCGCTTTCCCCACTCGATCTGACGATTGCCGCCCTGCTGGTGCTCGCGCTGGCGGCTCTGACCTTCCGCGAGCGACCGAGGCAGGCGCGCTCGCTGTTGATCGCGGCGGCGAGAACCGTGGCGCAACTGTTGTTGCTGGGGCTGGTGCTGGAGTCGATTTTCTCCACGGGTAACTGGCTGTGGATCATGCTGCTGATGATGTTGATGGCGGCGGTGGCCGGCCATGAGGTCAACGCCCGTCAGCATCGACCATTCGCCGGCTGGGCGGGGTATGGGCTGGGGACGGTGTCGATGTTCGCCTCGACGTTCAGCGTGCTGATGCTGACCCTGCTGGTCATCGTTCAGCCGCAGCCGTGGTACAAGCCGCAATATGCGATTCCGCTGTTCGGCATGTTGCTGGGCAATGGGATGACGGGCGTGGCGCTGGCGCTGGATCGGCTGACGGAAGGCGCCTGGCGGCAGCGCGAGTTGATCGAGGGGCGGTTGATGCTGGGCCAGAGCTGGCGGGCGGCGATCCATGATGTTCGCGTGGAGGCCCTGCGCAGCGGGTTGATGCCGATCATCAACGCGATGGCGGCGGCGGGGATCGTCAGCATGCCCGGCATGATGACGGGGCAGATTCTCGGCGGTTCGTCGCCGATGGACGCGGCCCGCTACCAGATTCTGATCATGTTTCTGATTACCGCCGCCAGCGGGCTGGGCGCGTTGCTGGCGGTCGGCATTGGCAGCCGCCGGCTTTTCGATGAGCGGCAACGGCTGAGCCTGTTGCGCTTGCGTCCGGTTCGCGATTGAGGCTGGGAGCGGGGGAGGCGCGATCGACGGCGCTTCGTCAGAACATCAGGAAAAACGCGATGGCGAACGCGGCGACCAGGCTGGTGGAGGTCAGCGGCGTGACCAGCAAGGTGCCTGGGCCGAACATCAGGTAGATCGAGACGCCTGCGATGACAGCGACCGCGATGCCCAGCGCCCGCTGCGTGCTGATCCATCCTGTCTCCGCCGCGAAAGAAATGATCGCCAGCCCCAGAAACGCGGCGCCCATCATGCCAGCCTGTGTGTGATTGAGCGGTTCGTTACTGAAGCTGCTGTGTACCAGCGTGGGGTCGATGATCAGGATCAGTCCCCAGACGCCGAGCATGAGGACGGCGATGCCCAGGGCAAAGGTTTTCAGAAAATTGGCAGGCATGTCGGTTCCCCGGTTTGAAGTTGGTATAACCAGATTCTAGCTGATAATGAGTCGCTTTCCAGTCGTTATTGGTTTTACTGCCGCGATAGGCCGACGTGAGGACGGTTGTGGAAGCCCAGCGTGGTTTGCTGAGCGTCGATCATTATACGGCTGAATCCCGCGTTGGGTACATGAATGTGATAAAGACTGTTGGCGTCGGCGCGCAGGGCGAAGACGATGGCCGCGCGGATCACTCCGGCGTGCGCGACCGCCAGCAGATGATCTTCCTCATATTGATGCGGCAGGGCGGCCAGTACGCCGGTGATGCGGCTGAGAAACTCGGTAACCGGTTCCGCGCCGTTCGGCGTGTTCTCCACCGGGTTGGCGTAGAACGCGGCGACCTCCTCAGGACGTTCGCGCAAAAGCATTTCGCGCGTCTTGCCTTCCCAGTCGCCAAAGCCGATTTCGCGCAGGTCGTCGATGACCGTCAGCGGTTTGCCATGACGCCCCGCCAGTTCCTCGGCAAAGGCGCGGCAGCGGACCATCGGCGAGCTGATGATGCGCTGCCAGGGGCAGGCGTCGCCGACGGCTTCCCGCATTTGCCGCCAGCCCTTGTCGCTCAATGGGTCGTCCAGCGTGGCGCCGCGATATTTCGGGCCGCCCTCCGGCTCTCCGTGGCGTATCAGGTCGATTATCATGGTTGCTTGCCAAGACAAACGATAGCAAAGCCTCATTAAGGGCCAGCCTGGCTTCGCGGATCAAGGCGCGCCGCGCAGGGCATGGCCCAGTCCTTGTAAAGCGGCGCAACACCGCGGCTGACCGCCCTGTCTCCCGCTGAATGAGGCTTTGCTATCGTTTGTCTTGATGTTGTTGTTGCTCAAAAGCCAGTACGATAGCACGTACCGACACAGGCTTTTCCATGTCTTACGAGATCACGATCCACGACAAGCTGGACGACATTCCCGCCAATGAGTGGAACGCGCTGGTGCGCGACAATCACCCTTTCATGCGCCACGAGTTTCTCGCCGCGATGGAGCATCATGGTTGCGTCGGCGAAACTTTCGGCTGGCTGCCCTGTCATGTCGCGGTACGCGAATCCGGCGAACTGGTCGCGGCAATGCCGCTGTATCGCAAGACCAATTCCTATGGAGAGTTCGTCTTCGACCACGCCTGGGCCGACGCCTGGCGCCGCGCCGGGCTGGACTACTATCCCAAACTGGTTTCGGCGGTTCCCTACACCCCGGCGACCGGCCAACGCCTGCTCTGCCGGGAAGGCGAAGACGCGCGATGGTGGCCGGCGTTGATCGAAACCGGTCGCCGTCTGGCCCGGGAAACCGGCGCCAGCGGCTTTCACTGCCTGTTTGCCGAGCCCGCCGAGCAGGATTTCATGGAAGGACAAATGCTGGCCCGCCATGACTGCCAGTTCCATTGGCGCAATCGCGATTATGTCGATTTCGAGGACTTCCTGGTCCGACTTCGAGCCAAGAAACGCAAGAATATCCGCCAGGAAAGACGCCGCGTCCGGCAAGCCGGGATTCGTTTCCGGGTGTTGGATGGCGATACCGCCAGCGAACGCGACTGGGCGGACTTCGCTCACTTCTACGACCGGCTGTTCGACGAAAAATGGGGCATGGCGACCTTCAACCAGGGCTTTTTCATGGCCGTGGCCCGCGCCCTCCCGGACCAGGTCGTACTGGTCATGGCCGATCGCGACGAGCGCTGCATCGCCGGCGCGCTGATGTACCGAAGCGACCATGTCTTGTATGGCCGGCACTGGGGTTGCATCGAGCAGGTGGAGCATCTGCATTTCGAAACCTGTTATTACCAGGGCATCGAATACTGTATTCGTCACGGCCTGAAACGCTTCGAGCCCGGCGCGCAGGGCGAACACAAGATCGCACGGGGATTCCTGCCGACGATGACCCGCTCCGCCCACTGGCTGTGCGACAATCCGTTCCAGCGCTCGATCGAAGCCTTCGTCGAGCATGAACGCGCCGCCATCGACGGCTACATCGAAGACGCCTCGCGCCTCAGTCCCTACCGACAGGAACAGGATTCATCGTGATATTCAACCGAAAAAAAACCACCACCCGCCGCCGGATCGTCTCGCTCGGCATCCAGGCCATTTTCTTTTTCATGCTCTACCTGCTGATCCGCGCCTGGACGACCGCGGGCATGGCCTCCGGCCCCGCGCCGGAATTCATCTCACGGGATCTGCGGGGGCAAACCGTCTCGCTGGCCGACTACCGGGGCAAGCCCGTATTGCTCCACTTTTGGGCCAGTTGGTGTCGCATCTGTAAACTCGAAAAAGGCGCCATCGACGCCGTCTCGCGCTCCTGGCCTGTCCTCAGCGTCGCCATGCAATCCGGCGACGACAAGGCCGTTAGGGAGTACATGAAAGCCAATGGCGTCGAGTGGCGCACCATCGCCGACGAAACCGGCGAACTCGCCAGACGCTTCGGCGTCAAGGGTACGCCATCGCATTTTATTATCGACGGCAAGGGCGTCGTGCGTTTTCGCGAAATGGGATACACCACCGGCTGGGGGCTACGAATTCGTCTGTGGCTGGCCGACGCGCTGGGAGCTTGAAGGAGTGATTACAAAACAATTATAATTCCACTTATACCTTTTGTGATAGAGAATACCCATTCAGGACGCGTGGGTATTCTCTATCGCGAGAAGTAGATATTGTTTGTTGGCGAGGTTTGGCGCGATGGGGCAAGTTACCATTTACCTGGATGATGAGGTCGAGGCCAGGATGCGGGCGGAGGCAAAGTCCGCAAATCTGTCTCAAAGCAAATGGATCGCGAATTTGATCAGGGAAAAGATCGATGATGAGTGGCCAATGTCCATCAGGACGCTTTCCGGGGCC
>DRPO01000166.1 GCA_011330835.1 Gammaproteobacteria bacterium
AAAGGAACGACTATGACTGAATCCTGGTTCAAGCACGTCCAGGCCGCGCGCCTGGCAATGCGACTTGCCCTACTGGCTTCGCTGGCCCTGATGCTGCTGGCCTGCGCCCATCAGCCCGAAGCGCTGCAAAAAGCCGCTCGCCAACTGACCGGCAAACCGGCCGCCAGCCAGCAAAAGGCTCACGGCCCGGTCATCCAGCACTGGACGACCGCCAACGGCATGCGCGTCTATTTCGTACCGGCGCCGGAATTGCCGATGCTCGACATACGCATCAACTTCTCCGCCGGCAGCGCGCGCGATGGCGACGCCCCCGGACTCGCCCGGCTGACCAACGCCATGCTGCCCCAGGGCGCGGACGGGATGGACGCCGACGCGATCGCCCGCGCCTTCGAGGATGTCGGCGCGCAGTTCGGCAACGGCTCGCTGCGGGACATGGCCTGGCTGTCGCTGCGCTCATTGTCCGACCCCGCCTATCTTGAACCGGCGCTGAAAACGTTCACCCGGATTTTGTGGAAACCGGATTTTCCGAAGGGCGACTACCAGCGGTTGATCAAGCAGACCCTGATCAGCCTGGAGGCGCAGAAGGCGCAGCCCGGCTCCATCGCGCAAAAGGCCTTCTTCAAGGCGCTCTATGGCGACCATCCTTATGCAACGCCGTCGATCGGCACGGAGGAGTCGGTGAAGAAGCTGACGCTGGCGCGGTTGCGCGACTTCTACCGGCAATACTATGTCGCCGCCAACGGTCTGATCGCGATCACCGGCGACATCGACCGCAAGGGCGCGGAAAAGCTGGCGGAGCGCCTGAGCAGCGGTCTCAAGCGGGGCCGGAAGCCCGCGCCGATTCCGCCGGTCAAGCCGCTGGAGAAAGGCCAGCGCATCACGATCCCGTTCCCGTCCACCCAGGCGCATATCCTCATCGGCTCGATCGGCATCGAACGCGGCAACCCCGATTACTACGCGCTCTACCTGGCCAACCACCCGTTGGGCGGCAACGGGCTGAGTTCGCGGCTGTCGAAAGAGATTCGCGAAAAACGCGGCTTCGTCTATTCGATCTACAGCTATTTCTCGCCCATGGCGGGACCCGGCCCCTACATCATCGGGTTGCAGACGCGCGGCAGCCAGACGAAGGAGGCGCTCAAGCTGACCCTCGACGAGATCCGCAAGTACCGCGAGGAAGGCCCGACCGATGAGGAAATCACCGCCTCGAAGCGCAACATCACCGGCAGCTTCCCGCTGCGCATCGCCAGCAACGCCGACATCGTGCAATACCTGGCGGTGATCGGCTTCTATGGCCTGCCGCTGGACTACCTCGACACCTTCAATGGCAAGATCGAGGCCATCGACAAGCCCACCCTGATCGACGCCTACCGGCGCCACGTCGATCCCGACAAGTTCGTAACGGTCATCGTCGGTGGGGAAAAAGGCTGATACGCGCCGGCATCCGGCGAAAGCGTCCTCGGTGCGCATCATCTCCGGGCAGTGGCGCGGACGCAAGATCGAGTTCCATGACGCCGAAGGGCTGAGGCCCACCGGCGACCGGATCCGCGAGACCCTGTTCAACTGGCTGCAAGATGACCTGCGCGGCGCGCATTGCCTCGACCTGTTCTCCGGCAGCGGCGCGCTGGGGCTGGAGGCCGCCTCGCGCGGCGCGGAGATGGTGGTCATGGTGGAATCCAACCCCCGCACCGTCCAGCAACTCCAGAGCCAGATCGCCCGGCTGGGCGCCCGACAGGCCGTCATCTGGCAGGGCTCCGCGCTGGATTATCTGGCCCGCGTCGATCATCCGTTCGATCTGGTGTTTCTCGATCCCCCCTTCAACAGCGACCTGATGGACAAGGCGCTGGCGACGCTGGGCGCCACCCCGGCAATCAACGCCAACACGCGGATCTACCTCGAATACCCCCGCCACCGCGAGCCTGAACTGCCGACGGGCTGGCGTTTCGACAAACAGAAACAGGCGGGAGACGTGGGCTATGGCCTGGCCTCGGCGGCATAATGAAACGGCTCTGGCGTTTTGGTCGGCTGGCGGCCCTGTTGCTGCTGGGAGGCTGCGCCGCCACCGGAACCAGCCAGTTCGTCAATCGCGACGCCGGGCTGGGCAACCAGCCGCTGAGCATCCCCAACCCCGCCGACAAGATCCTGCTGATCTACAACCACGGCTCGCGCTCCGAACTGCGCACCGACCCCTGCCACCCCAACCAGTCCTACCTGCCCGGCGGCATGCCCACCGTGGTGCGCCACCTCGCCGGCAAAACCGTCAACGGCAAGGAGATCGTGGTCTATGCGCTCTGCTCCCGGCTGCATGGCGTCAAGAAGCTGTTCGATACGCGGGACAACCTCAAGATCCGCCACCGCGTCCGGGAAATCCGGCGCGCCGTTGCCCGGTTCCGAAAACTGGGCGTCCCGCCGGAGCAGATCTTTCTGGTCGGCCATTCCGCCGGCGGCTGGGCCTCGCTGATGATCGAGGCGGAAACCCCCGACCTGGTGAACGGCGTCATCGCATTCTCTCCCGCGTTCGCCGGCTTCAAGTCCACCCGAAACCGTCAGTGGTGGGGTTTTCGCAAACTTCTGGAACAGGAACTCAAAGCCGCCGACCACATCGACGCCCTGGTTTTCGCCTTCCCCGGCGATCCCTATAACTCTCCCGAAGAGCTGGCGTTTCTGGGGACGATTCCCGGCGTCGATTTCCGGACGCCGCGGAGCGGCGGTGGCGTATTGTCCTGCTATCACGGCCATCGAGGCGCGTTCAAGGCCTGTTTCGAAAAAGCGCAGGCCAAGGTGTTGCTCCAGTTTATCCAAAAGATGGATAGCCGCGCCGCCCGATAGCGGTTCCATACTTCTTCACGACCAAGAAGAATATTCCGGGAGAGCCCGGAAGCTTTTTGCCGCGCGTGGCCGATATCTTCCCCCACGCGCAAAAAACTCCGATCCCGGTTCGTTGCGCTGGCGGTTTTTCCGCCACAGCCGCCTTTCTCCAAGCGTGAATCACTCGTTTTTTCACCTGTCGCCTCCTTGCGGAACCCTTCCAAGCCCCTGAATCCTGGCCCGACGAACCTCGCTCCCGATTTCTGGCACGTCGCTTGCATATTCGCCAGCGTCTGCAAAACAACTCAAGGGAGAAGAAGTTGAAATATCCAAAAGTCAAACTATTGGCCGCAATGATTTCATCAGCGCTGCTGGTCGCGGGATGCGGTGGCGGTAGTGGTTCCAACCCGTCAACCAGCGACATCGACGATAACATGCCAAACGCTGGCTCGACCGATGGGGCGGGCAATTCCGATGGAGGCGACGATACGCCCACTGGAAATATAAACCCCTATTCCGGCTCATCCACCATCTCTGGAGGTATCTCGCTGTCTTCGCTGACGGGCTCGGATGCTTCAGCCGTCACTGGCGGCTCCCAGCAGGGCAAGCGCCAGTTCCGGTCCGCGCCGCGTCCTTTCGCCGGCGAAGAGGAGAATGCGATTATCAAGCTGTACGCGGTTGGCGCCAATGGCGAGCTGGAAGACACCGGCATCGATTGCCAGTTTGACGGCGGCAAGGACGCCAATGGCGACCCGAGCTATGTCTGCGACGGCGTTGCCGATGGTAAAAACTACGTGGTCAAGTACCTGCGTTTGCTCGATGACGACAAGGCCCTGGAAATGCGGGTCAATGTGAAGATTCCCGAAGGCGCCGACAAAGTGCCCGCCGAGGACATCTCGCCTCGCTCCACCGTCATCGTGGAAGCGGTTGTCAACGCCATCCTCTCCGCCACCGAAGGCAAGGATATCGATCCGGCGGTGGTTGATGACATTATCAGCTCGGTCAAAAAGGTTGTTGAAAACCTGGTCGAATCCGGCGCTGTCCGCGTTCCGTCCATGGTCGTCGATGCGCCGAAAGACAAGAAGGGCAATGTTATTCGCGACATCGGCAGACTCAAGTCCGAAGACAAGATCAAGTTTGGCGAAAACGAGAGCCTGGATTCGACGACCGGCGCACTGCTGTCCGACGAAGACGTTTCCCGCGAAGTCGAGGTGGCCCGGGCGGAAGTCGAAGTACATGACTTGCAGAAAAGCGAAGCGGACGGCGATGAAGGCAAGCGCCGTCTGATCCGCAAGATTTTCAAGAAACTGCTGGACGGCGACGTGCCCGAATTCCTGGTCGACTTTTTCGGCGACCGCTATATCGCGGGCGACAAGCGCGACGTGGCCACGCTGTTCGACGCCATTGTGCGCGGCATGAGCATTCGTCCCGAGTTCGGCGTGAATCTGGATGACCTCGACCTGTCCGCCGAGGACGCCATGGGCTCTCTGCAGGCTCTGCTTGAGGAAGGCTACCGGTTGCGCGGCCTCAAGGAGCAGGGCGTTGAACTCAACGATGAGGAAAAACGCACGCTGGCGAATATTCCCGCCGTGATCCAGGCTGTATTCCCCGCCTCGGATCGACAGGGTCGCGCCGCCAAAAGCGACGCCGAACTGACGGTTCCGCAGGGGATCGTGTTCACGATCTACGTTACCGACAAGTACGTCGCCGAGAAATTCGCCGAGAAAACCGGCAAGGCGCTGGAAAGCCTGGTGACAGTGGACAAGAGCGATCGCGGCATGTCGGTTGAATTCGACAACCCCGTCGATTTCGATCCCATGGCGTTCGACCCGGAGAATCCCGGCCTGTTGCAGCTCTATGGCTTCTTCGATGAATCCAATCTCGCCGCGCTCGACGGGTATGAGATCTCTCATCTGGACATCTTCCCCGACAAAATCTGGATCCCGAACCCCGAGGGCAATCCAGGCGGTCGGGATCTCGATTCGCTGCGGGCTCACGTCTGTGTCTCGGATCTGTCGGCCCTGGCCCGGCAGAGCGGTGGAAGCGATGGAGCCGGCCTGGGCGTTGATCTGGTCTATCCGACTCGCTCTGGCGAGCGCAAGCTGATCGCTCTGTCCGACGAAGCCGATCTGTTCAACCCCATCGGGCCTGGCCCCGTAGGCGAAGGGGCGCCGGGGGCTGATGGCCCGCAATTCGAGCGTTGTTTTGTTCTCGACCCCTGGGCGCAAGCCAACGCCAAGTATGACGGATCTCGGGGCGAACCGGTTCAGCCGGCGCTCGAAGACATCGTCTCCGACTTTGTTTCCGGCAAATACACCGTCAAGGTCCACGACGCCAACGGCAACGTGGTCGCGGAAAGGGACTTCAAGCGCAAGGTCATCGTCGGTATGCAAAATGCCGCGCCACAACTCGTATCTCCGCGCGGCATGCCACAATGGCCCCAAGAGTGCCAGAATACGCCAAGCTGTCCGCAATGGGATGCGATCTTGCAGCAATGGAATGCCGACGGCGGCACAACGACTTTCGCCCTCAATATCGACACCGATGACGATGGCGTTGATGACAAGGCAAAGGTCGCGCTGAGCTGGACCAAGCCGAAGGTCGATCTTCCGGAAGGCGTACGGGTGGCTTATTCGATCGATGTGTCAAAGAACAGCAGGGGCGGCTCCGAGTCGTTCGACCGATGGGAGAATGTCTTCTCCTCACATGAAAAGGGGCGTCGTCTGTTCGGCCTGTCCTTCACCCTGCCCAAGCTGCTCGACAAGCTTGAGGCTGGCGAAGGCAGCTACAACGCCAATGTCTGCGCCGAGTTTATCGACACCGATACCGGCGACTTCCTGGGTCGCGGCGGCTGCGGCTTCGCGGAGTTCCACGTCGGCGAACCAATCGATCCCAACGCCACCTTCAGCATTGTCGGCAAGGGGCCGGTTTCCGAGAAAGGCGACTGGAAGGTCGCGCTGATTGCCGAGGAAGTGGACTTCAGCCGCGATCCGGCCAAGGCCGGGCCTCCCAAGCGAACCATGGTGGTTGTTTCGACTGTAGATAGTGACGGAAATTACGCTTTGACGCCAACCATCGGTGATCTGCTCGGCGCCTCGCCCACCACACATTTTCAACTGATCCTGTTCCGCGATCTTAACGGCGATGATATTGCCCAGGCCGGCCCGGAAGAATTTGAGCCGCAATTCTGGCCCGACTGGAAGGACAACATCTTCTTCGACACCTGGGGCGGAACCCTGCGCGTCATTTCCGAGCGAGGCTCCGATGACGGCAAGAGCGACCGCAGGCGCCACGAAGTGGTGATTACCGGTGGCGAGGAAGTCGAAGGTCCGGATTTCAGC
>DRPO01000167.1 GCA_011330835.1 Gammaproteobacteria bacterium
AGGGCGCTCCCCTTTCCAGGGGCAAAAGGCCCCTGAGATGAAGCGCCTGCGCCGCCCGCAGGGCTCAGGCGGGATAGTGCCCCGGGGCGTGGTGTAAATCCAACGTTGGCGCGGGCTGAGCGGAGCCTTGCGTAGCTCAGGCGAAGCCCGCGCGGGTTTCTGGGCGGCCATGGACGTTCTCCGGTAGGGTTTGGGTTGCAACCTGACCTGCCGATCGAGGAGATCACCCGCTGACCAAGGACACGATAACAGAAACCGCCGCGCTGAAGGCGCTTCTTTCAGAAACTGCCGATCACCAGATTCTGGCCGAGATGCCGGGCTTCGTTGCCGACCGATTGATGGCGCTGGATGTGGACCAGCTGTGCGGTGCCGGGGCACACGAACGCTCGACCGGGCGGGTGAACCACCGGAACGGGTATCGCCCACGCCGATGGGAAACCCGTGCCGGAACCGTCGATGTTCAGCTCCCGAAACTGCGCAAGGGAACGTATTTCCCGGAGTTTCTGGAGCCACGCCGGGCCTCGGAAAAGGCCATGACAGCGGTGATCCTGGAAGCCTATATCCAAGGCGTTTCGACGCGATCAGTGGACGATCTGGTAAAGGCAATGGGCATGACCGGCATCTCCAAGAGCCAGGTCTCCCGCCTGTGCGTCGAGATCGACGAGCGCGTTGACGCCTTCCTTGAGCGACCGCTGGAGGGTGAATGGCCCTACCTCTGGCCGGATGCCACCTACATCAAGGTCCGGCGCTCGGGACGGATCGTCAGCGTGGCAGCCATAGTGGCTGTGGCGGTTAATCCGGACGGTCGTCGCGAGGTATTGGGCATCGCCATCCAGCCCAGCGAGGCCGAGGTGTTCTGGGACGAATGCCTGCGTTCGCTGGCCGATCGCGGCCTGCGGGGGTAAAGCTGATCATTGCCGATGAGCACAAAGGCCTGAAGGCCGCTGCCGCCAAAGTGTTGGGTGCCATGATCCAGCGCTGCCGCGTCCACTTCATGCGCAATGCGCTGGCCTGCGTCGGCAAGAAAGATCGCCCCATTGTCACCGCGACACTCAGGACAGCCTTTGATCAGGACACGCTGGCAGACTCGAAAGAACACTGGGCCAGGCTGATCGACGCCTTCCAGCCGCGTCATCCCAAGCTCGCCGAGCTGATGCTGCGCGCCGAAGACGACGTACTGGCCTACAAGACGTTCCCGCAAGCTCACTGGCGGCAAATACACTCCACCAATCCCTTGGAGCGATTGAACAAAGAGAGCAAGCGCCGCACCAACGTCGTGGGAATATTCCCCAACGAGCCAGCCATCCGACGCCTCGTCGGCGCGCTGATGTTGGAGCAGAACGACGAATGGGCGGTCACACGTCGTTATATGACGCTGGAAACCGTTGCCGCCATCTGCGAAGATGTCGCCATGGACCCGGCAGAAATCGCCGCCCTGCAAACCGGCTCAACACCTGGCCGGAGAACAATTTACACCACGTTACGGGGCACTATCCTTGGGCAGTTTGGCCAGCCGTTCCTTTTCCATTTCCTTCTGGTGAAACTCTACCCTTTGAAGGATGACGGCTTGCTTAGCTTGGCGTGGGTCGGCTGTCCGAAGCGAGCGCCGAACATGGGGTTTGTTCCCGTAGAATTCGCGGATCGCATGAGGGAAATGCAACT
>DRPO01000168.1 GCA_011330835.1 Gammaproteobacteria bacterium
AAAGGCAATCTCATGGCGTTTTCTTCCACGGTTGGCGAGCCGCCGCCACGGCAGCCTTACGATGCGCCTCTGTGGCTGTCCTCCCATGAAAAAAATGCGTTCAAGCGTCTCATCGATCCGGAGAAACTGTCCGTCGAGGGCCTGTTCAATCCCGAGGTTCCGGTTGAATTCCATGTGCCGCCCGATCTGTACTCGCCCTGGAGAGACAGCCTCAGGGTGGATCTGGGGTATGGCTATTCCGGGTTGCCGCTGGATCGTTCGAGCGGACTCGACGTCGCGCTCAACGGCGAAGGCGTGGCGCGTTTCGGCTTCGATCTGAAACCTTCACGGTCAATGGAAGGAAACGCCCAGGCGGAACCGGCCCCGGCGCTTGTCGACGAGAAGCACAATGTCTCCTTTTCCTTGCCGCTGGAAAAGCTCAGCGGCAACAACAAGCTTTCGATGTATTTCGATTTCCGAGCGCAAGACAGCCAGAATGTTTGTCTCAACCAGGGCGTTTCCGGCATTTCCGGATTCATCGACCCGGACTCGGGGATTGATCTGACCGGCTTTTCCCATTACGGCAAGTTTCCGGAAATGCGGCATTTCGTCAGTTTGATGTTCCCTTTCACCCGGTTGGCCGACCTGGGAGAAACCGCTCTGGTTCTGCGTGAAAAGGCCGGAAAGGACGATATCCGCGCGATGCTGAACCTGATGGCCAGAGCGGGCGGCGCGACTGGCTATCCCGCCTATCGGGTCGAGGTGGTTTTTCCGGACAATGTACTGGAAGTCGCCGATCGCGATCTGCTCCTGATCGGAAAATATCCCGAACACGATTTGATTCAACACTGGAAATCCGCCATGCCGGTCTATCGGGATGGAAAGCAGTGGCGAGCGCGAAGCGCCACGTTGTCGGAATACTTCCAGGGGCTGCTCAGCAACGAGGCGCTGAACGCCTCGGATGATGTCATGCGCTACCTGGGAGAGCAGGCGGATAACAGCGTGATCATCGCCGGCTTCCGATCGCCGCTGGATTCCGGCAGGGATGCCGTGGTCGTCACCGCCACGGGTTCTCGCGGTCTGGGCGAGTTTACCGCGTCACTGGCGCAACCCGACATCGCCTCGGCGATCCACGGCGAGGTGTCGCTCATCGGCAAGGCCGAGGTTGCTGGCTTCAAACTGTTCCCCTCCTACTACCGGGGCGACCTGCCCGCGTTTACCGCCTTTAAACTGTTTCTGGCGCGGAACGTGCTGGCCCTATTCCTGATCTTCATGGTTGCCGTGCTGCTCGCCGCCTGGGGCGCCAAGGGGCTGCTGAAACGCCATGCCCGTGAACGGATATCCACGGCATCGCCAATGTCGGCATAGGGATATTGTCGCGTTCAAGAAAGCTCCGTTTGGGGTGCGCGGGTTTTCGTTGAGAGCAAGGCGTAAAAACGCAGGCATAACGGGGCTACGTCAAGTTTTTACGCTGCGGCTGTCGGCGAATAGATGCGCGCCCTGACCGAGCTATTCCTGGTCGCGAGGAGTATCGATACTTGCAGAAGCGCCCGCGCTCTGTATCTCCGAGATGAGGCGCGTGGCAATGCCGTATACCAAAGTCCCCACCCACGTTTGCGGGGGAGGATTGCGATGGGTGTTTCACTCCGTCACCGAACCCTGTCCATCATTCCCGCCCACTTCGTCATTCCCGCGAAAGCGGGAATCCAGCGCCTCGTTCTGGATTCCGGGTCTTCGCTCCACTCAGCCCGGAATGACGGACGGGGGCGGGGCGGGGGGACAATATACGAAGCTATTGATATACCTCTTGCGACCAGAAACACTCCATTCCGGCATGCCGCCTGTTGGGCGTGAGGGCGCAAAGAAAAAGCCCGCTGTCATGCGGGCTGCCGGGTCTTTCTGAATTGGTGGAGGCGGCGGGAATCGAACCCGCGTCCGCAAGCTCTCCGCCGTTGGCTCTACATGCTTATCCGCGTCTTTGAATTTGACTGCCTGCTACCCGACGGGCAGGGAAAACAGACAGCGAGTCCGGTAGGTTTTAACGTGTCGGCCCCGGACGAGCCTTCACGCGATCCTGCATGGGATGACTCCGGTGATCCGGGCGTGCAGGCGCGCGCCGGTCCGAAGGCTTTACACCGGTTTTTAAGCGGCTAAAGCGTAGTTGTCGTCGTTGGCAACTATTGGTTTTACAGATGGATTTACGAGGTATTCTGTTCCTCGGCATGCACCTCGGGTTTTGACGCCCACGTCGAAGCCATGTCGCC